>NZ_JBFRIY010000038.1:0-201082 GCF_041468565.1 Shewanella sp. 10N.286.54.B9 | reverse complement strand
GCAAGGTAGGATTAAAAAATAAATGATTTTATATAGAAAACAGCATTAAACAGCGGTAAAGCTACGCACAGATGCTTACCTGAACTTGTATAACTGGCGGCTATAGACAGCAGCAAAATCGATAAAAGCAACTTGTCTCAATAAAGTAGCTTAACTGGCCTTTATATTATGATGAACAATTAATTAGTGGCTGGATACGATTGCTACTCAATGTAAAAGTAGCACTAGAATATCTAGTACTACTTAAGGTTGGCTTTACATCATTTAGCAAAACAAATCAGCGACTATGCTGGATAGAAAAACTGCTGATTTGGGCTGTATTGACGATACAGCCTCTATTACTGGATTAGAATCGACCAACGATACTTGCTGATAAGTTAACGCCGTCTACATCAGAATCGATGAGTCTAGAAGCATCAAATGTAGCAGAGAATGTATCGGAGAACTGCCACCAATAGCCGGTACTAATAGAATAATCGCTTGATCCGGTATCGAAATAGTTTGCCCCGACATACCAAGAATTAGTAACATACCAATCAGCGCCGACATTATATGTATCGTCAAAATCTGTATGAGACCAATTTGCAGAAAGATCAACTCCTGCTGTCGACTCTAAGGCGATAAAACTACGAACTGCTAATCCATATTGCTCTACTGCATTATCATCGCCATCTGAATAAAATGCCGACACAGCAGAAGAGGAATTGAAATAATAACCGACTTCAGCTCTATAATTATTGCTATCACGATTATCAACACTTGCTCTACCGTATCCGGCTGAGACAAACCAATTTGAGTCGAATACAAATGTACCATCGATATCTAATGCGTTAACATCAAAATTAGCTATATCATAATGTAAATAATTAGCGCCAAGGTTTGATTTTTGAGCAAGAAAACCATTAAGTGCAAATGGACCATTATTTTGATCGACTGCTTCAAAATAGTATCTATACGCGACATTCCAAACTCCATCGCTGACTTCTTCAGAATTAGTGCTGTACCTGACACTCGCTTCATTTTGAAACTCATTATCTGCCGCAAAAGTAGAAGGTGCTGCAGCACTAAGCAGCAAAGCTAATGCAATTGGTGTTTTTTTCATTATTTATTCCCTTAAATGATTAATTAACACTAAGAGAGCAAGATCAGATGACCAACCTGTTGAAGGGCTTTATGATAAGAATTATGTCCTTTGTTTCACTAGCGTATACTTCAAGTTGACGCCTTCGCTCTCCTAGCGAATTTGCAATATAATACAACTAACAGTTAAATGTAAATAAATTAGGCTGCTTTATAGTTACTTACGCCGCCATAGCGGCGAAAACATAGATTTACACTATCCAGTATGACCACACCTTAAAGTCTTTCTGTATTATGAACACTCTAAAAACAAAAACGCAGCAAAAATAGCTGCGTTTTCTTATTTAACGATTGAGCTACTCTTAATCACCGAAATCATCAAGTAGAATGTTTTCAGGCTCAACGCCTAAGCTTTCTAGCAAGTTAATCACTGATGAGTTCATCATAGTTGTAGGGCCACACTTTAAAAAGCCGCCCATAATGACACTCTAAAAACAAAAAACGCAGCTCAATGGCTGCGTTTTTATTATCACTCATGTATTAGCTTAATCACCGAAGTCATCAAGTAGGATGTTTTCAGGCTCTACGCCTAAGCTTTCTAGCAAGTTAATCACTGATGAGTTCATGATTGGAGGGCCACACATATAGAACTCACAATCTTCCGGCGCTTTGTGGTCACGCAAGTAGTTTTCAAACAATACATTGTGAATAAAGCCCGTGTAACCGGTCCAGTTATCTTCAGGTAACGGATCTGATAGCGCGACATGCCAGACAAAGTTTTCATTCTCAGCAGCTAACATGTCGAAATCTTCTTGATAGAACACTTCACGTGTTGAACGAGCACCGTACCAAAAACTCATCTTGCGTTGCGTCTTTTTGCTCTTAAGCTGATCGAAGATATGTGAACGCATTGGTGCCATACCCGCACCACCACCAACAAAAATCATTTCGGCATCGGTCTCTTTAACGAAGAACTCACCAAATGGACCTGAGATAGTTACCATATCACCGGCCTTTAGGTTAAAGATGTACGATGACATTTTACCCGGAGCCACTTTGTCATTAGGTGGCGTCGCAATACGTACGTTAAGCATGATACGCCCCTTTTCATCAGGGTAGTTAGCCATCGAATAAGCACGTAAAACATCCTCATCGACTTTTGAGACTAGCTTAAACAGCTCGTACTTCTCCCAATCATCACGATACTCAGCGGGAATATCAAAGTCTGCATAATTGACAGTATGCGCAGGCGCTTCGATTTGAATATAGCCACCTGCTTTGAAAAGAACGTCTTCGCCTTCTGGTAGTTTCAGCAATAACTCTTTAATGAAAGTCGCAGTGTTATTGTTAGAAATAACTTCACATTGCCACTTCTTAACGCCAAAGATCTCCTCTTCAACCTCAAGCTCCATATCCGTTTTAACTGAGACCTGACAGGCTAAACGGCAACCCTCTTTTGCCTCTTTCTTACTGATATGATCACGTTCTGTGGGCAAAATATCGCCGCCACCAGATTTGACCGTTACGCGACATTGGCCGCAAGTGCCGCCACCGCCACAGGCTGATGGAATAAAGATATTTTTACCCGCCAATGCGCCAAGCAGTTTATCGCCCGCCGCTGTTGAAATGCTTTTTTCAGCGTCGTCATTAATACGGATATTAACATCACCCGTAGAAACCAATTTACTTTTGGCGAATAAAATCACCATGACCAACATGCTTACCACTACGGTGAACATACCGATACCAATTGCCATTTCCATCGAATTTACCTTTTGTTTAATTCGTTTTAATTAAGCTGCTTAACTAATCAGGCTTAAATAGAAATACCAGAGAAAGCCATAAAGCCTAGTGCCATCAAACCGGTGGTAATGAATACAATACCTATGCCCTGTAGCCCTTCAGGTATTGCATGGAATTTCATCCGCTCACGTAATCCAGCCAGCATCACAATCGCCATTGCCCAGCCAAAGCCTGAACCTGCTGCGAACACCACCGACTCACCCAGTGAGTAATCACGGTTTGCCATAAAGATAACACCGGCGAAAATCGCGCAGTTTACCGTTAGCAAAGGTAAGAAAATACCAAGAGAGTCATACAATGCTGGAATGTACTTATCTAAAAACATCTCTAAGATCTGTACCAAGGCTGCAATCACCCCAATAAAGGTAATTAACTGCAAATAGCTTAAATCTAATGCAGGGTAACCTGCCCAAGCTAGGGCACCAGGCGCTAAGACATTGGCGTAAATGATTTGGTTAAGTGGCACAGCTAACGTCATTACCACGATAACCGCGATCCCCAAACCAAAGGAGGTCGACACTTTCTTAGACACGGCTAAAAAAGTACACATTCCCATGAAGAATGACAGTGCCATGTTGTCGATAAACGCAGCCTGAATAAACAGGTTTATATAATGTTCCATATCGCCTACTACCCTCGCTTACGCTGAATGACGTTAATTGACCAGATCATCAAACCAATTAAGAAGAACGCACTTGGTGGTAGCTTGAACATCTCATTAGCTAAATACCAACCGCCGTTTTCAACGGTTTGTAAAATTTCATGGCCAAACAAGGTACCACTACCCAGTAGTTCACGAACAAACGCCACACCCAATAAGATCACGCCGTATCCCATTGCATTACCCACAGCATCCACCACAGCGAGATGTGGTGGATTCTTCATTGCAAATGCTTCAGCACGTCCCATGATGATACAGTTAGTAATAATCAATCCAACAAATACTGACAGCTGGCGCGATAGCTCATATGCAACATCTTGCAGTACCATATCAACAATAATCACTAATGAAGCAATGACTGTCATTTGCGCAATAATACGCACGCTATTAGGGATCAGTGAGCGTATGCTAGAGATAATTAAATTCGAAAATACCAGAACAAAGGTAACAGCGATTGTCATCACTAATGCGGTTTGCATTGAGTTACTAACAGCTAATGCCGAACATACCCCTAACACTTGCATGGCTACTGGGTTATTGCTGAAAATAGGACTGGTTAAAATGTCACGAGTTGATGCAGTTTGAGTACTCATCACTTAGCCTCCGACGCTTTTAGCTTATTTAGGAAGGTTTCAAATCCATCAGCACCAAACCAAAACTGCACCGCTCGCTGAACTCCACGGCCAGTCATTGTTGCTCCACTGACAGCATCGACACCATGAACATCTCCGGCTTTTGCACCACCTTTAACAACTTTGAAAGAGACTTTTCCCTTGTCGTTAAATAGCTGCTTACCATGGAATTTATTGGTCCACTCTGGGTCGTTAAGGAAATCACCAATACCAGGGGTTTCACCATGTTCATAAAACACCACATTTTCAATAGTGTTTAAATCGGGTTGCAACGCAACATAACCATAAACCATCGACCATAATCCTTTACCGTAAATAGGCAAAACAACGGCCTCTAGCTGGTTATTGTCATCAAAAACTTTAAATACTCGTACTTGGTTAGCACGGGTTTTGATTTTGGCTTTATCTTGCTTTTTCGCAAGCTTAACGGATGTTTCTGGGTTAATTGCCGCCATTTTGTCATCAAAATCTAGCACGTTAGTTTCAGCGCCCACTGCAACATCACCAGTCTCGAGCGTCACTAATAAAGGCTTAACGTCTTTGTCGAATATCGCTCTGAAGTCTTTATCGGCGATGTCGACATCGGCAGCTATCAATACGTTTCGCTTAAGCTCATCGCGTTTTTTGACAAGCTTGCGTTCTTTGAGCAGCTCAGCAGTACCGGTGATCATAAATGAACACAATAAGCACAAGGTCACGGTAAAAATCATCGTGCCCAAAAATGAATCTTTCTTAAATGCCATTACGCTTTATTCCCCGTATTGACCTGCTTTGCACTTTTAGGCATACGATAGAGTAGGTACTCAAATATCGCTTCCCAGAGTTTGGCTAATAACATCGCTGGCATTGCCACAGCAATAGAATTGGCATTTTGATTAGCTTTAAAGACCATTACGTTTTAGTCTCCGTTTTATGTTGGCTTTGGCGACTAGGTAATCAAAGATTGGCGCCCATAGGTTGGCGAACAATATCGCGAGCATCACACCTTCAGGCATCTTTGGATTAACAACGCGAATAAGCACGGTCATGAAGCCAATTAACAGTCCATAGGCCACTTTGCCTTTACGGGTATAAGATGTGGTAACAGGATCTGTTGCCATAAACATCATTGCGATTGCAAAACCACCGGTTACTAGATGCCAAGTCCATGGCATCGCAAACAGCTCGTTTTTAGATGAACCAATGAGGTTAAACAGCGTGGCTGTCGCTATCATGCCTGCAAGTACACCCGCTACGATACGCCAGTCGGCAAGACGGGTAAGGATCAAGAACCCTCCACCTATCAATAATGCCAGAGTGCTGGTTTCACCAATAGCGCCCACTGTAAAACCAAAGAACGCATTCCACCAGTTAGGATCGCTAAACGCTTCATACCAAGCATAATCAGCAAAACTCATCTTGCCTGCAGCTGTTTGCATTAACGTTGTCGCACCAGAGAAACCATCTACGGCAACGAGTTGAGTAACAGCAGTAACCTGTGATGGATAAGCAAAATAGATAAACGCCAGACCTGCTAATGCGGGGTTAAGGAAGTTGTATCCCATGCCACCGAACACCTCTTTTGCCATAATGACACCAAAGGTGATCCCCATCGCCACTAGCCAAAGCGGCGTAGAAACAGGCAAAATCAAGGTAAATAGCAACGCAGTAACAAAGAAGCCTTCGTGTAGTTCTTGGCCGCGTACTTTAGCAAATACCATTTCCCAAAACAGACTCACTAACAATGCTGTTATGTAGATAGGAGCATACAAACTTAAGCCGTAAATAACTAAGCCAACAAAGCCTGTTTGCTCAGTCATGCCTCCAAAAATGGCATTAAATGGAATAAGCTGCCACACACTAGAAGCTTCTAAACCAGACGCAACTGCAATCTGTGCTTGTAGGCCGATATTATAAATACCGAACAAGATGGCAGGCAGTAAACATAAACCGACAATCGTCATGGTTCTTTTTACATCAATGGCATCTCGAACATGTACTTTACCTTTAGTACTTCGTCCATGAGCCACTAGTAAAGAGTGCAAATAGCCCTTTACTGAGTTGCCCGGTGCATAATAATCCTCTTGCATATCGGGCTTTTTATCTTGTTGACTCATCAACCTTCCCTCTCAATAATTTCTAAACAAGCACGTAGCTCTTTACCAAAATCGTACTTGCCGGGGCACACAAAGGTACATAATGCTAAATCTTCTTCATCAAGTTCCAATGCTCCAAGGGCTTGCGCTTCATCGGTGTCTCTAACAACAAGATCGCGTACTAATAGTGTTGGCAATACATCGAGTGGCATCACTCTGTCTAGTTGACCAAAAGCCATCATTGCGCGAGCTGAACCACCAGTGTGGGTAGTAAAATTAAATAGTTTCTTGGCGCCTTTAAGGCGAGATGTAACTGCACGGGTGATGGAGAATTTTTCAGAACCACCTCTTACCCATGGCAATAGCTGGTGTTGTGAATCTTCTTGAAGCACACTAACCTGATTATGAAAACGGCCGAGAAAATCGTGGACGCCAAAAGCAGTGTGGCCCGACAAGACAGAACCAGAAACCACGCGAGAGTTACCTTGTTGCAGTTCACCAGCGACCACTTCAGATAAACAAGCACCGGTTTGAACGCGAACTAACCGCGGCTCGATAACATCTGGTCCAGCGAGAGAAATAACACGATCAGTATAGATCTCACCGGTTAAAAACAGTTTGCCGTAAGCGATAACATCTTGATAACCCAAATGCCAAACAGGTCGTTCGAGGCTCGCTGGCAGAATAAAGTGGATATGGGTACCGACTAGACCTGCTGGATGGACCCCTTCAAAATAATGATTACTGACATGAGGCAATTCACTGCCAGGTAGCTTCTCGCCAGGCGCTTGACCCAAATGAACTTTACCATCGGTAAGTTTACCTAAAACAGCAAGTCCAGCAGCAAACGCATCAGCTTGCTCAGCAATAACAATTAAAGGATTCGCAGCTAATGGGTTACTGTCCATCGCGCTCACAAAAATGCCCGCCGGCGCAGTATCTAAATGGGGAACTCGTGAAAAAGGTCGGGTGCGCAATGCTGTCCACAAGCCACTATCGACGAGTTTAGCTTGGACTTGGCTACGACTTAACTCTTGAATATCTTCATCAATACCAAAATGAATCGAATCGCCTTGATTGCATTCAATGACAATAGACTGAAAAAGCCTACGTTCACCACGGTTGATAGCTTTGATTTTGCCACTTGCAGGTGCAGTATACTTAACACCAATATTCTTTTTATCTTCAAAAAGAACTTGCCCTTTTTGCACCAAATCGCCGATTTCTACTAACATCGTTGGTTTTAAGCCAACATATTCCTCTCCCAAAAGTGCAACATGGGAGCAGGATTTGCTAGCGTCAACAACCTGCTTTGGCTCGCCAGCAATTGGCACGTCGAGGCCTTTTTTCACTGTTATAACTGGGTTTGAATAACCTGTCATTACAAACATCAACCGTTAAATAATTGGATGACTAATAGTAGTTGTTTGTTAACTAATATTCCACGTTTGACATCACACTTCGCTACGGATCTTGTAAGTTAGGTACATAAAAGAACAGATAGCGCTAATGAAATAGCAATAACAGCACGTATCGCTAACCACTCGGCACTTAACTGTAATTTTACAACACAAATAACCTTTCACTTTCAAGGTTTGTTTTATGTGCCAGAGTGCAAAATGAAAATGGATTGTAACAAGTAGCTGCAGCTATTAGCCAATAGAGTCTCTAGCGATGCAGCACAGATTTAAATGCTAAGAAAGACAGCTTAGTTGGATTATCCCACTTGCCCGACAAAACCGGCTAATGACAAGCTGCTAATAAAACTACATTAATTTGATGGTTTAACGATTTATTCGATGTAAAACGTAAGGTTATTGTATCGATGGGGCTTTAGAAAACGCTGTACTAAATATGTTAAAAGCAAACGATACCAATAACGAAGTCATCGAGCCTTGGCATCACTTGCCGTTTTATTATGCTGCTATAGTTTGCGCACATTGTGTTGATTTGCTGCGACTTGATCCACCAACTTAACGACTAGTTGCATGACCTCATCTGCATTACGCTCCCCCTCTGACAAATAATTAGGGTTTGCCGTTGTCACAATTGAAGTATCCAGCTCTGGAATATTAATAATAAACTGGCCACCAAATCCTGCAGCTCTATAAGCATTCATGCCACGAATCTTAAAACGTTTCCATAAATAGCCATAATGATCTGTATCAGAGATCTTTTCTTCGGGAAAGTCGCCAATAAGTGAACGTTCAACCCACTGTTTACTCACAATTTGTCGTTGTTTGTACAGACCTTTATTTAGATAAAGCTGGCCGATCTGTAACATTTCTCTTGGCGTTAAAAACATATCAGAGCCTCCCATATAGACCCCTTTTTGGGAACGATACCAAACAACGCCATCAATATTTAACGGATGAAATAGATACTTATTGGCGAAGGAAAGCGTATCCATGCCAGTTGCATTAGTTAAAATAGCCGATAGCAAATGTGTCTGCACGGTGCCATATCGGTACCGCTCTCCTGGCTTATGTGCCATATTTAACTCAGATATTTGTCTAACCCAGTCTCGAGAGTCCCAAATAGGGTGTTCTCCAAAACGATAACTGGCCATTTCGTCATAATCAAAGCCAGCCCTCATGTTAAGCAGATCTCGAATACGGATCTGCATTTTAACCCTGTCCTCTCTAAACACTTTATAGTTTGGCAGATACTGACCAATAGTTTCATCTATATTGTTGATGAATTTATTGTCGATAGCGATACCAACCAGTATTGACAGTAAGCTCTTATTAACTGATTTAATGTTCGCCAAGGTATTTTCATCTAATTGATTAAAATATTCTTCTAATATTAGTTTGCCGTGACTATAGATAAGTACAGCATTTAGATGAGACATATTGCCAGTTTCATTAATGGTGTTTTCAAACTCAGGGAGTGAAACCGTTTTCAATCGGTCGAAATACTCCGCTAACAAGTTATTTGACAATTTTGTACTATAAATAGCAGCGGAGGCTGGTGGCGCTAGCTCAATGGCACGCAGTCTGATTGGCGTTACCTGCCCTTGCCAAATAAATTGTGCTTCAATAAACTTACCGCCATGCATTAACTCACCAGTCAATGAGGCGTCTATTGTCGGCAAACTGATAGCAATTTTACTCAGCTCCTGACTAATTGTTGCCGGTATCCTCATCCAGCCATCATCCGGTGCGTCTAGGTGGGCTGTTAACTTATGGTACTCATTACGTTTTATAGTAAAAATAAGCCGTTGCTCAACCCCTTGTTCGATAATAATCCCTTGCCATATTCCCTCTACCGCAGATTTAGCAAAACCGGTATTGCTCGTCACTAGGTACACTGCGAAAGCAAAAATCCATTTTTTTAGCCTATTCATAATAAGGTCACTTTTATCCATGTTGTTCAGCAGTTTAATATATCTTTTACATCCATATATTGAGCAGCCAGAGCGATGTTGTTGCATACTGCAATAACCGTAAAGTGAAATATAATCAGCTCAAGCAACAATTAGAACATAGGGAAAAGATAGGTAATCAGGTGTTAAATTTGTAGCACTTGGTAGAGCATTTACAGACAACAGATGATTAGTAATAGAAGGAGCAACATCAGCGATGTTACTCCTTTATTTTTGAGCCGATTTTCTGTAATCGCTAATCTCTTTGCAAGGCCACTATCGGGTCTAGTTTGGCTGCCTTTTTAGCGGGGTATAATCCAAAACCCACGCCTATGGTCATACAAACTCCCAGCGCGAGTACAATAGCGAAAGGAGACCAAGCTACTGGCCAGCCGGCTGCGGAAGAGATCACCAACGCCAACAATAGCCCAACGCCAATACCGATAATGCCGCCAGTTGCGGAGATTGCGATACTCTCGATGAGAAATTGACGCGCAATATCCTTGCGTTTAGCGCCTAATGCTCTCAAAAGACCAATTTCGCCAGTTCTCTCTAGAATAGTCGCTAACATAATATTCATAATGCCAATGCCGCCCACCAGCAATGAGATCCCAGCAACACAAGCCATAACGATATTAAATATCTGTTGCGTCTTCTGATGTTGGGCAAGCAGATCGGCTGGTACAACAACATCAAAATCCTTTTCGCCGCCATGGCGACGATTAAGTAGGTGTTGCAAGCTTTTCGAGGCTAATGTCGGATCGACACCATCAACCAGTGCTAATTTAAAAGAATCCAATTCATCTTCTAAGTGCTTAAACTGCATTTTTTTCAGCGCTGTACTCAGTGGGATAAAAACCTGATTTCGCTCGCCACCTAGTTTCACTCCTTGGATACTCGATTTAGTGCCTTCTTTTTCAGATAGCACCCCAACAACGGTGAACCATTGGTGATTAACCTTAACCAAGTTATCTAGTGCATCCCCTTGTGGAAATAGACTACGCGCAGCTTCAGGGCCTAATATAGCGACCTGCTCGAAATGAGCTTCATCATTCGCGTTAAAGACTCGTCCTTCGCCTAATGGCAGCGCACTTAAACCAAAATAACTCGGTGTAACCCCTACCGCCAACGCATCACTTCTGCCCTTTAAACTAAATAGACTAAAGACTTTTACATTCTTCTCGGCGCTCCAACTTTTCACAAATGGCAGTGTATCTGTCGCACTGTCTACATCACGCAGGCTCAAACCAACACTATGCTCACGAACCGCTTTTAATGCTTCTCCTTCTGTTCCCCGAGAGTTAACGACCAGGTTATTCACTCCCATGGACTCAATCATCTTCAAGGCTTCACGTTCAGCTCCTTCACCAACACTGAGCATAGCAATTACCGCGCCTACGCCGAAAATCATTCCAAGTAATGTAAGTAAAGTGCGTAACTTATGGTGACGCATCTCATCAAAAGCTTGTTTGATGCCTTCCAAATAGACTGAAGCACTGGCGAATGTCGATGAGGTACTGGTATTAAATATGGCTTTAGTCACTTTATGATTTTCTGCCGATGGCCTATTACCCGTCATATTCGATTCCTTTTCGGCGGAGTGGTCAATGCGATGGTGTCACCGGTATTAAGCCCGTTGGTAATAACGGTACGATTTAAACTTCGATTACCAGGAACAACTTTTTGTTTTATAAAGCCTTCAGTCGACTTTAGGTAAACCCAATAGTCACCAGAGTTTTGAAATAACGCCTGATTAGGTATAGAAATGACCTCTTGTAGATCAAGTGCATGTACTTTGGCATTGACTTGACGACCGGGCTGCATAATCGCTTCATCCGTTTTATCAAAGCTTACTCTCATCTCAAAATAATTCACTGGACTGTCTTGTACCTTAGACTTTGCGAGTGCATCAAGCTGAGTAAGCGTTCCGTTAATAGGTAAGTTTGGGTAAGCATCCAGAAAAACGGTGACCGGCTTGCCAACGGCCAAGCCCAACGCTTCAGACTCAAGTACATAGAGCTTGGCTTGCATCTTTGACGTATCAGGCAAGGTACCAATTGTCATACCAGTCCACATCATATCGCCAACAACAGGATCCACACCGTTCCAGCCAGGCTGCGCAACGAATAAACCATCATGCGGTGCAACAATTTCCATCTTATTTAGGTTGTTTTCAAAGCGGTTTATTTTAGCTTTGTGCCCCTTCTGCTTAAGTTTTATCAGATCCTGCTCCGCCTGTGCTTGAGAGCCGTGCTGGTCGATCCCCCAGTCAAAGAACTGCATTTTTGCTGCCAAATAACCTTGGTTCCGCATCTGCTCGATAATGTCTATCTTAGTGTATACACGTTCATCTTCACTGAAAAATTGCTCCGCTAATTGTTGTTCTTCGGCAGTGAGCTTGGTGTCTGTGTTTAAGCTTTTATCGATGGTTTTGTCTTTCTCTGATTGGATCAAGCTATCCAAGCCTAAACGATCAAAATCGAATTGCTCCATCTCTAAACGATAGCTTTCTCTAGTCGGGTCCATACGCGCTACTACATCACCTTTTTTTACGTCACTAAAATTAGGTAAAATCCAAGCTAACGATTGAGGTCCTCTTAACCCTGAAGGTACGTTAACTGAAGTCGAATTGCTGGCTTCAAGCTCGCCAGTTGCAGGAATGTCAACGTTAAAATTGGTCGCTTTTATCTCCAAAGTTAACACGCCATCAGTTTTACTTTGACCGCATCCCGCGATGGAGAAAACAGCCAGACTCATTGCCGCTACTTTTACACGAGTAAACTTAAACGGGCCAACGTGAAATCCGAAAATATTCATGGTAGCAATACCTCATCACCTTCATTTAATCCTGACGTTACAGCGACTTGATCTTTACCAATGGCGCCCAATGAAATATAAGTCTTAGCATCGCCCAGTAAACCGGGTGTATACACGTAAGCTTTTCCTTTGTCATAGTAGACCGCATCTGAAGACAGTAATAAATCGGGGCCATCATTGATGACTTCAATACTGATTTTTGCGGTCATGCCCGGTCTCATCATTTCGGTATCGGGATCATCTATACTTGCTATTGCATCAAAAATAACTAATGGGACGTCCTGGTTTTTAATCCTAAATACTGCACCTAGCTCCCTTATGGAGCCGTTAAAGCTCTTTTCAGGATTGGCATCGAGTCGGATTTTTAATTTTTGGCCCACTTTGACTCTGCCAGCTTCCACTTCTGGGATCGTCATATCAACCTGCATCAATTTCAGATCTGGAATACTCAAAATAGTGTCACCGTTATAGACACTCTGCCCTTCGGCAACCTTATTGCCTTGTTGATTATTGCCGTAAACCACCATACCACTGCGAGGTGCAAATAATGTGAGTGACTTAATGCCGGTATTCAGTACATCAACCTCAGATTGAAACTTAAGTTGATCTCCTTCCAGCATCTTGACTCTTTGTTCAGCACTCTGAATTTCAAGTGCTATCTTCTTAGTGATTAAACTGACGCGATCAATTGCGATAGTCGCGTCACGTTGATTCTTCTTTTTATCTATCGCGGATGTAGTCTCATCAGATATATCAACCTTAAGCTGGCTTTTCTCTTGATTCATTTTAGCTTCAGCAAGCTCAAGCTTTAATTCCTCCAGTTTTTTAGCATTACGTAACTTTGAAGTTTCCAGATCTTGTATTGTGGTTTCTAAACTTGCCGACTTGATAGACAATCGTTGCATAACTTCTGCGGTATCAAGCTGAGCGACTCTTGCCCCTTTCTCTACGGTCGTACCTTCTGGAATTAACATTTTGACTTGGTACTGCCATACTCGTCGGATTACAGGCGGCTTTAAATTTACCGTGTTAGATGAAACGAGCTCTCCAGTCACTTCGATTTGTTGGCTAAGAATACCGGGCTCAACTTCGGTTACAGCCGTATCACTGCAACCCATTAGCATTAGCCCAGTAGCAAAGCCCATAACTAACGACCTATTCATGATGCCTCCTCCTTAAGCTCAACTAACACACTCATACCAGGTATTATTTTCACTGTGTTATCAACGGAGAACTTAATTTCAACTCTAAACCAATTGCCACTGCCCCACGCCACTCGGTTAGTCGCTTGACGACTGATCCCCTCAATAGCGCCTACGAGTGTTACCTTTGATTGAGAATCAAGCCGCAAATTAACCGGCATCTTGGTTGCTAATCGATCAACATCAACTTCATTAACCCAGGCCACTATTTCTAGATCCTTGAGTGCTGGGATCATTGCTACTTGTCGACCTATGCGTACAGAATCACCTACTGCATATTTGCTGTTCGACCATGGATCACGCGAATAAAGAATTGGGCCTGAGATTTGACTGTAAATTTCTAACTGCTCTAACCCGCCAAGGGCCTGTGCTAGCTCTAATTTAGCTCGCTTTTTGTCTATTAATAATTGAGATAAAGAAGCGGAACGTTTATCAGATATCTCTTTCAAAGCTTGCTCTACTTTGGATAGTTCTGACTGTGCTTTCATTTGATTAAACTGGTTCTCAGCATAATCTCTGGCAGGAATATAGTCGGACGGTACCGCTGCGTCGAGATCCGCTTTTTCAAGTTCTAACTTTGCTTTTTTAACTTCAAACACTGCTTGCAACAATTGCGCGTTCAGCTCAATAGACTGGTTTTGCTCTTGTGCTGTGACTCTTAACAGACCAGCTTCAAGCTGCTCAATACGATTAGCAATGGCGCTTTTGTCAAAAATCACGACTACGTCGCCTTTTTTAGCAATGCTCCCTTCCGGTAGCATCCATTGGATCTGATAGTTCCAAGCATCACCAGCTTTAGGAACCATAATGGTCTGTGAATTGACTGAAGAAACCTGCCCTGTCAATAATAACGGCGCTCTATCGACCAACGACTGCAGGTGAGTAGCGGTAACAGCGTGGCTCTCAGCGAAGGCACTGCTAGACAACAATATTAACATGAGATAACAACTGAGATTGGCGAATTTGGATTTAAGCTGCATTGGTCGCTCTCTCCTCTATCTCCACAATATCACCATCTCTCATGCGAATAATTCGTTGAGCATATGCGGCGACCTCCTCTTCATGAGTGACCAAAATAATGGTTTGTCCCGCTTTATGTAATTCAGTAAAAAGCGCCATTATCTCGACTGAGGTTTTACTATCAAGTGCACCAGTGGGCTCATCTGCCAACAGTATTGCTGGCTTGTTCACTAAAGAGCGGGCGATTGCGACGCGTTGTCTTTGTCCACCAGAGAGTTGATTAGGTCGATGATCATGCCGAGTACCAAGCCCGACTCTCGACAGAAGTTCATGGGCATAGCTTGAGTCTTGTTCTGGGTTTGCTGAGAACCTCAGTGGCAATAGCACATTCTGTAAAGCTGATAGACGTGGCAACAAATGAAAGCTCTGAAACACAAAACCAATCTCTTTATTTCTGACCGCCGACAAAGCGTCATCATCAAGATCTTCGACTTCCTGATTATTTAGGCTATAACTGCCCGATGTCGGTTTATCGAGGCAGCCAATAATATTCATTAAGGTCGACTTTCCCGAGCCTGAAGGCCCCATAATCGCAACGAATTCATTTTTAGCGATACTAAAACTCACTCCATTGAGTGCTTTTACACATGTATCACCCATGGGATATTCTTTTTTTAATTCATGGACTTCTATCATAATAATGCTCTTCATGTAGCAAATAACTCAGCCTGACTAACGACCTATAATACAACTAAAGGCACTATCAAATAGCCAAGACCTTAACAAAAATTTGTAAATTAACGTGATATTGTCAAATGTTCAAACGGTAAGATAAAACTTGAATCTTTGAGGAGGTAGCAGTAGAAACTGTGGTAACAACGATAAGCTTGTTTTGAAGACTGTTGGCATGGTTCATCCTGACATTGTGGTTTCAATCCATTTGAAACATTTTTTATTATGCTAATAACCTACTGTTCTTGAATTGAAAAAACAAGGTGTCTGTGGATGAAAACAATGCAAATAATTCATGTTTTCCAACATATATCCATTTGGTGTGCCTTTGTTGTGCTTGCCGGTAAATTTTGTACTATGTCAAAATCACACCGAGTATTGTCAATATGGAAATACTCAGAAAGAATACCCATTGAAATAGTTCTTTAAATGGCTTTTCAAGACCACTCATAAACCCAATGTATAGTTGCCAAATGGCAAATAAACCAAAGTTTAGTGCAATAAATGCCAGCATCCCAAAGCTTTGCATTTGCGAAACGGCTTCAAAAGCACAAGCTAGTAGTACCAAAGTAGATAACAACAAGAAAATTGAAATATAGTGAAATACACAATACATGATGGTTTTCGCTACAGGCTCAAAATCAGCTTGTTGCATCGGTCCTAGAAAACGTCTTTTACCGTATGTTAAGTGTCCGATACTGGTCAATGCCGCAAGTATACCGGCGAGTAAAAAGAAGATATTCATCACACGTCCCAACCCTAATAAGTCTGTCTAACACACCACTAGCCCCTATCGATAAATAGTAGCTTATCTAATGGTGATAGCATTAGCTAATAAGACAGACATTATCAGGAAAATCTTACAAAAAAAGAGAGCTTTTGCTCTCTTTTCTATTACATGGTTGCCATCGTCCAATAATCGAGGCGCTGATCAGGCTGACTAATCACCACTTTGCATTTCTCTTTATATTTCCCCATTAATGGCCCTAAACTTTTCGAGTTTGGCATTGACGCTTTATGCTGTTTCGTTGCCGCGGCAACGGCTTGGGTAACATACTCTTCAGTTTGATACTTATTTGCGATATTAACCGCTTGTTCACCAGAAGCCTTCAACCTCTCTCCCACAGCTTGCATCTGTGGCGCATTCATTGCGGCTATCGCACTGGAGGCTATTTGATAATATGCAGCACACTCTGCTAACTCTTTAGTTAATGCATCCTCAGCATCACCAGCCGCAGCATTAAAAGAGAGCAATCCAATGGCTAGTGCCAACGTATTTGGAAGAATCGTTCCTGACATTAAAGTAATCCTTTTTTATAATCGTTCGTTTAACTATTTCTACTTTAGTTTACGTTTAATATCCAGCGTAACAGAAAAAACAAACAGCTTCGATATTAGGAGGCGTAATAGGGCCCAATTTATCAATAGCCTATGACCCTATATTAGCCTGCAGTTTGTGGCTTAGCCCCTTTTTAACATCAACCCATTCAGAGTCAATAATCGAATAAACCACGGTGTCTCGTATGGTTCCATTAGCTAAAATTTGATGATTACGCAAAATACCATCTTGATTGGCACCTAAACGGCAAATGGCCTGCCGCGACACTTCATTGTGTATATGAGTTCGAAACTCAACGGCTATCACATCGAGTGTTTCAAAAGCATAACTCAGTAACAACAACTTACACTCAGTATTGACCGCCGTACGTTGAACACTTTTAGCATACCAAGTATGCCCGATCTCTAAGCGACGGTGACTTTGTTGCCAATGGCAAATCCTAGTACAACCAACTATCGCTCCAGAGTGTTTATCTCTGACAGCAAAAGCTAGTGACTCACCTTTTTGTTCATCCAACAGCGCTTGAGTGATGTAATCATTCATATCTTCGGGACGCGGCACCTTGGTATACCAAAGTTGCCATAACTCCCCATCTCCAACTGCAATGCTGAGCGCTGGAGAATGTGCCAATGTTAATGGCTCTAGAACGACATGCTCACCCACTAACGCATTGTCTTTCACTTCTTGTGCGTTCACCTCAACCTCCTTTGTTGTTTAAGTCACCTCTGTACTTTGCTAAAAGATCTCGGTAAAAGGTGCTTAGCTAAATATATCGCGTAAAACTTGAACCTGCTTTTGTCGGCTTTAGATTAGCTTTTATTGCGGGAGTACCTATATAGAGGAACCCAACAATCTGATCAGTTTCATCAAGGCTCAAGGATTGATGTACGTTTCTATCGAAAGCTAACGCTCCTGTACGCCAAATTGCACCAAGCCCTTGAGCAAATGCAGCCTGTTGCATAGCCATTGCTGCACAACCGGCAGCAAGATGTTGTTCAAATTCAGGTACCTTGGGGTGTTGTTTTACTTTAGCAACAACAGTGATGACCATCGGCGCTCTTAATGGCATATTCTGGGCCTTGGCGATAAACTCTGCTTCTGCACCATTTAGTTGAGAGGCTTCCGCAAAAATAGCTCCAAGCCGCTCAAGCCCATCACCAGCCGCAACAATAAATTCCCACGGCGTTAAACCAGCATGATCGGGAACGCGTGCTCCGGCGTCCAAAATATGCTTAAGTTGCTCATTCGTAGGAGCTGGCTCGATAAGGCGTGGAGTTGATTGTCTAGTTAATAAAAGTGTTAATGCGTCCAACAGATTATCCTTAAAACTGTGATAAAAAAACTAACTAGCTTGAGAGTAGCAAGCCCATAAAAAAAATCCCACCTATTTGGTGGGAATTAATAAAGGCTTCTGTTTCAGCGATTAAACAATCTGACTTCTCTTTGCAATATAATAATCAAGACTCGTGTAACGCCCGCCCCCCATAAAGATCAGTGCCATCAACATGAACAAGTATGTAATCGCAAACTCAATACCATTGTTCAAAATGACAAAATTACCTGAACTGGTTAGCCATTCATAGTTACCATGTTGCTGTAAAATCTCTTTTGCTTTGTCTAATTTATCAGCTGAAGCCAACACACTTTCATTGGCTAACCAAGAACTAGCATCTGCAATTGCCAACCATCCATTTTCCCAATGAACAGCAAAAGCCGCAACCAACATAGTCACCGACAACGGAATAGCAATCAGTCGAGTTGCCAAGCCTAGTATCAGTAACCCCCCGCCGACAAATTCTGTACCTGCTGCTAAAACTACCATTAACTCAGGAAACGGTAATCCTAATCCCCAGTCTGGATTACCAAACCAAGCAGCCGTATCACTAAAATGGGATAATTTATTGTAACCGGCCTGCATGAGTACTGGCGCCAGGTACAGCCGTAATGCAAGTGGAGCTATGCCTTCAGCGTAACGTATTGTGTTTAAAAATTTTTGGTACAATTGTGCAAGTTGCATGTCATTCCCTCGTATATTCTATTATCTCAATAGACCCTAACAACAATAACAATCTTTCATCAGTCATCGATTAAGCTATAGCAGGTCGATAATATGGACGCTAATCCTCTTGGCTAATTTCAGTTAGCTCTTTGATGAGTGTATTCAATTTTTTATTAAATCGCTGTTTTTGTTTTGCGCTAGCGAGGTCATCTAGCTTAATTAGCAGTTCACCAAACATTTTTGAATTGTTATCAAGCACGGTTTTATAAGCTTTAGACTTTACGGTGTCTGGTTGGGTCATCAATAACGACAAACTATGTGAAAGCGCCATTTGGTTATGACGATTTTTTAATGCTTGGGAAAACAGGCGGATCCATTCATGGCGATACTCTAACCACATATCTAAGGTATCACCACGGGCTACATTATATTCATGTACAGCCAATTTTTGAGCCGTAGTTAGCTTTCCCATCCACCGCTTAAGGCGTTTCTCAATACGCTCATCGGCCATATCAATGAGTTCAGATCGGCTCTTACCTAGATACTTCTTATTGAGTTCTTTTTCGTCAACCCTTAACTGTGCAATGATCTGTTCTACTTGTTGATCTGAAAATGAACTGATAATTGGCACTAACGATGGTTCAACAAAATCAAACACTCGGATCCAGTGTGATTTCGCTGCGACAAGGTGGTCATTCCAAGATTGTTGCGTAAAGCTCTGATTGTTAAATTCAACGGATAACAGAGAAAGTTGAGCTTGATAACGTGGCAGTTCCTGCTTGCGATGCCAGACTAAAAAATCATCTAGTACCACGTCAAACTGTTGTTCTTGCTTGTCATTTAATGTGACATACTCTTCGAGCTTCCATTCTATTGCCCAGTCGAGAAAGTAATAACCAACTTTGGTAGAGCAACCTAGAAACGAGATAAGAATAAACGCCCACAAACATAGTTTTTTCACTTATGGCCCCATTCAGATGCTTTCATCTAGCATAGAACATGGTTTGCTTTATGGTCTAGTAACAAAATGTATTACCTTGTCGACCTTTTCAGTAATGAGTCGCGCGGGTGTTTAATGAAGTGAGCACTTATGAATAGCTAGCGATTAACCCTTGGTACTGCTTAGCACAACTTAAATAGTTCTCGGTCTGTTTAATTGTATCAGCGTCAACATTTAACTTTCCATTCAACATCAAACTATCAAAAGCCATTTGTAATGCCCAACAGACGGCAAAGACCCAATATAGATCAACCGCTGCAGGTATAGCATCTTGAGCATGATGATTAAGATTGGTTTGTTTATCTAGATAATTTTCGATTAACCAGTGTCGCTGCTTTGATGACAATGAGTGGCTCGAAATAACTGATGCAAGATCACATAATGGGTGAGAGCTACAGGCATATTCAAAGTCAATACAATTGAGTTTATCTTGCATAACCAAAATATTAAATGGGTTTAAATCCCGGTGACTAAACTGGTTGTTAATCAAGCAGAGATTGAGAGAACCGAGCATCTCTGCAACTGCGTCTTGTTGCGCGAGTAACTTATCATACTGTTGTAACCAAGCGGCTGAATGTGGCGAATTATCAATGTGCTGCCAGAGTAGTTGCTGCATCTGGCTTAAGCGAGCGTGATAGATCTGCCACTGTTGCTCTACTGTGATAATATTTTGGGGTACAGGTAGCGCTTTCAAACCATTCAGTAACTGCAGCAATAGCTGCTCTGCATTAGGCCATCTTTCTCCGATAGTTGATAAAGGGTGCGCCCCATTAGCACTAATCAAATCACTCCAGTTTTGATTGTCATTCTGCGCAATATACTCACTCAAATAAAAGTCTTTTTCCGGACTAATGTAAACGACTTTAGGCGCCAACGCTGCATAACTAGCATCGCACCATGCAGCGATTTCACTGCTTCGGTCACAGATCTGTGTACTCGCCCAACTGTTAATTCTTAACACCCATTCAGACTCGACACTCGTACTTGAGTGCAGCCCTCGAACATAGTAGTTACGATTACTCAACCCTTGAGTGAGCGCCGCTATCACTGTTACTTTGGTCAGGCCCGATGCCGATAGATAGTGTGCCAACTCTTGCTGAAGCGATTCACTCACAAGGCAATTCCTGGTGACATTGCCACATTGCCTTGTTGAGCGTGCATTTTTCTGCGCCACATAAAGTAACCAAACACCACCATAACCACATAAAATACGAACAGTGCTGAAGTTAACATCAAGCCTTTGCTGACATAAAGATAGATAGAAACAGCATCAATCACAAACCAGTAGATCCAGTTCTCTAATACCTTTTTTGCAACCAAAAATGTACTCATGACCGCAAAACAGGTGGTAGCAGCATCCAAATATGGGAAAGAGGCTTGAGTTTGAGTTGCCATAAAGTAGCCAATAACGACTGACATTAAGCTTGTTCCAGCAATTAGCTTTAGATGAGTCGACAAGCTCCAGGAGACAATATTAACCCCTTCATGGGCTTTTCCACCTTTAGTCCACATCCAATAACCATAGACCGCCATCGCCATGTAATACACATTTAGCACCGACTCCATCAGTAAAGAGACTTTCCAAAATAGCACCGTATAGATTGCTGTGCTCGTCAATGCAGCTGGCCAACACCAAACACTGCCCTTCATGGCCAAAATAAGATAAGCCAATGCTAGTAATACCGCGATAGCTTCCCAGCCTGTCAATGCTTGAGCATCATTAAACACGCCTGCAAAGCCTTCATTTATCAATAGCCAAAAATCTGCCATGAAATATTCGCTCTCTATTCAAATAATAACAATAATAAAAAGCCACAAAGTATCATTAATACCTTGTGGCCTTTTCTATTTAGCACTCTTGTTTATTCACTATGGCTCAAATCTAGCTCACCACCGATGAATTTACACACAAACACAGCTTTGCCCCACTTCTCGTGAGCGGCTTCCATCTCGGTTGCCAACATTGCCATGACTTCAGCATATTCACCACACACTTGAGTCGCCATTGCGTTAGTCACGCGATGGATATTGTCGTAGCTATCGACTCGGCCAATAAACCACTTTATAGGGTCCAAATAGTTGTCTTGTAATGGATAGCAACTTATCTCTGCTGTTAACTTCATATTGATGACCTTAATATTGATAACGTGTAACAAGATTTAAACTTAATACTCAGTAATTACATAAACTTAACGTTTACTGTCAGTCCTAGCTGACGCGGATCACCATAGCGTATATATTGCTTATCTGCCCAGCCTAAATCAGGCTCATTGCCGAAATAGAACCCACGAACACCATACTTTTCATCAAATAGATTACGTCCCCAAAGGTACGCTGACCACATATCTGCTTCATAGCCTATTTTGGCATTAAATATTTGATAGGCGTCTGATTTTGATTCATTACTGTCTGAGTAATAGAAATCACTTTTACCGCTAGCATTAACATTAGCAAACCAACCAGAATCAGTGCGATACGTACCACCAACACTAAAGGTGAAATTTGGCGAATGGGCTAACTCTCGACCAGATAGATCGACCGTAGTATCTTCGTCAACGTAATATTCATAGTCACCGTAAGCAGTTTCTAACCAACCGATGCTGCCGTAGATACTTAAATTATCGGTTGCATACCAAGTACCGTCTAGTTCTGCACCATAGTTATGAGAACTACCTGCGTTTTCCGTAAATAAATAGAATCGCTGTTGATTCTCTGAATCTTGTTGCGAAGCAGCGACTTGCTGATCTTGTCTATCCATATAGAATACAGCTAAATTTGTACTTGCTAGTCCATTAAACCACGTCGATTTCAATCCTAATTCGTAGTTATAAAGAATCTCAGTATCGTATTCAGTTTTATCTGCTAACTGATCTGGTAAAGCCATATTAAAGCCACCGGCTTTATAACCACGAGCCACTCGAATGTAAGATTCTTGATTGGCAGACAAAGCCTTACTTAATGCGATATGGCCGCCCCACATAGTCTCATTTGGCGTGTATTTAGCATTTTTAAACTCATCATCAATCAAACGAGTTTCGTTATACTCCACATCTCGTTCTTCGACTCGCAAACCAACAGATAGAAAATAATCATTTCCAAGCTGGCTATCTAATTGTCCAAACACAGCATAATTAGTTGCTTCATAGTCAGAATCAACGGACTCATCAGGGGATCCGTTGTAAAAAGATTCTAGAGCGTTTTTTTCATCTAAATTCATGGCATAAATGCCAATCAACCAGTCGGTAGTATCTGAAAAAATCCTGCCAGACTCATTCGAGCTAAACCTAAACTCCTGAGTGTAGGTCTTTCTATCCCCTTCTTTATCCCAAGTGTAATCATATACACATGGTGCATTGCCTATTTCGTTCCAATTGTCGTCATATTCAATACAACTTTTACTTGCCCAATAATCTGGGTTGGCCCAGTCTCCATCGTAGTTATGGCGAGTATCAGAGCTAGCAAATGACGTTAACGAGGTGATGTCAAATTTTTCAGCGCCTGTGTAGGTAAACTTTAAAGAACTACCGGTGGTCTTTTGCTTATCAACACCAGGAGCATCAGTTAATGTATCGAAACCATTATTATCTAATGTCCAAGCATCATAACCATTATTATAGTTTGCGTGTAAGAAGGTTAAATCAATCTCTAAATCTTCAGTGGCATACCAACGCAATTTAGCTCGCCCGGTAAACTCATCACGTTGATTGCTATCACTCACGCCAAGATAAAGGTTATCTCTGTAACCATCTTGCTGGTGTTGTTGTAGCGACACCCGGTACAGCAAATTACCAGAATCTATCAGTGGGCCAGAGCTAAACCCGCTAAAAGTTTGCAAGTTATCATCACCAAGTGAAACCTCGGCACCATTTTCAAATACATCAGTTGGATCGTTACTCTTCAGATAGATAAGACCGGCTAACGCATTAGCACCATACTGGGTGCCTTGCGGCCCTCGGAGTACTTCGACCTGTTGCAGATCATACATACTCGAAACCATGCCCAAACCAGATAAGTCAATATCATCAACAATGAAACCGACCGATGAGTTAGGTGCGCCTTGATACTCTTCTTGTTCACCTACGCCGCGAATTTGGAAATACTTAGGCCGTGAACTACCGCCAGACCAGTTGAAGTTAGCAATAGAATTTAAGACGTCTTCGAAGTGCTGTGCACCTTCATCTTCAATTTGCTGTTGATCGATGACGGTAACACTCGATGGCATTTTCTCTAAGCTAGTACCACGAAAATCAGAAGTAACAACCATCACTTCCATTTCGTCGTGAGGCGTATCCGTGTTGGTTTCAGATAGTGCAGGTTGTGAAATTAGCGCTGACATAACAGCTAGCGCAATAGGAGAATAAACTTTTGGATATAACATAGGACCTCAAATTTTAATTTTGAGATCCGGCAACATAAAGAAGCGATCGGGAAATGAATTGTGGCCCATTCCTACGCCGGTATTAGCCGGATCAGGTTCAAAGGGTTTGTTTTTCAACATCTCAGTTAAGCCTATAAAAATACAACTTTCGCTCTATAGACTTTAACACCCCTTGGCGCGGCTGATTATACATGAATTTTACAAAACCATGACACCCTTCTTGCGTTACTTGAACGTTTCGCATAAAAAAACGCCAGATCTACTGACGTTTTATTAACATATGTGAACCAGAGCGATTAAAGCTTAATTTGAAAATGCTTTTCTTACGTACAATTCAAAACGGCTAGCATTAGCATTTGGTGCAACCGCTGATACTTGTAGTTGTTGTTTTCCGTGAAGCTTTACCGATTTCCAACTGACACCTTCATCATCGATTGTCATACCGCTAGTATCGAACCAAGTAAATTTATACTGTAGGCGTAAATCTGTAGAGACTTTGCTGATAATAGTACCGCTGCCTTGTAGAAAGCCTCCTTCTGGACGAGCCATTACCCTTTGAACTTCAACCTCTTTACCAAAAGTACTGTTATCTATTCGGACTTCGCCTTTTGAACCAGCCATCAAGCCTGCAGTATGTGGCGCACAAGCCGTTACAAGTAAGGCGGTAAACAAGCCTAGGATCAGTTTTTTCATATTAGTCCCCTGAAATATACTCTTTGATTGTTAATACAAGAATAAGCTAGTTTAATCGATTAAGAAATGTGCTCTTGCGGTTGCGATTAAATGCTTACGATTGGTCTGCCAACAATTAATACTTACATTAGCCACCCGTCGACCTTGGCGGGTTATTTTACACTCTGCAAAGCTATCTTTGTGGTAACCAGCCCTTAAATAATCAATTGAAAAATCGACAACTTTAGGCACTTTACTGGTTTGCATAAATACCATTAATTGAACGATTGCGGACATCTCCATGAAACCCGCAATAACACCACCATGAAGTGCAGGCAATACAGGGTTACCAATATTGTCATCCTTTGCGGGTAGTTTAAAAATTAACTCGTCACCAAACCGGTCGACTTCCATGCCAATGAATTTTGCATAGGGGACATGTTCAAGTAGATGGCCAAAATCGTTGAGCTCTGTGGCTTTACGAATAATACTTTTCACATCAAGCTTTGCTTGTTCACATTCATCTGCGCTTGGGTTAGTCATTACGTGGTTCCCCCATTAAAGCCTGCCTAAACTCTTCACCGACCATTTCAGGACTGATACGCATAAATGAACCAACCGCATGGGCAATCGGATCATCTATAGAATCTTGGTAAGCAATTGCTCGAGTAAACGCAACGCTAGATGACAATTTATAGCACTGGGCAAAGCCGTAAACAGGTTTAAAAGGCTCTGCAGGCTTCATGTAATCAACTCTAAGATCGAGCGTTGGTGAAATCTCTAACGAGCGAAATTTATCAAAAATAGAGCAAACAACGGCGCAACCACTCGCTGTATCCATTAAGGTTGTAATAACACCGCCATGAATAACGCCAGTATCTGGGTAACCGATAAGTTGAGTATCGTAAGGCAGCTCAATCAGGACATGTTTACTACTTCCCTCTAGCACTTTCAGTTTTAATTTTTGGCATTGAGTGAGCTGCGCTACAAATCGACTTGCCATCTCCGTTAACGGGAAAACTTCGGCAGTGTTTTTCATCGATTTTTACTCAACATAGGTCCTAATGAGTGGCCTCCGACTAAATGCATATGGATATGAAACACCTCTTGTCCAGCGTGTTGATTGCAATTGATGATCAATCGGTAACCGTCTTCAGCAATCCCCTCTTCTTGCGCTAACTTAGCCGCTACAGACATCATTCTGCCAAGCGCCTTTTCATCAGATGCTTTAATATCGTTTGCAGTCGGGATAAGGTGGTTTGGAATGATCAGTATATGGGTAGGAGCTTGAGCACTAATGTCTCTAAATGCGGTTACCAGCTCATCTTGAAATAGAATATCTGCTGGGATCTCACGTCGTATAATTTTACTGAATATGGTTTCTTCGGCCACTTTGCTGCCCTCATTAACATAAGTTATGTACTAGTATACTCGAAAAATCGCATCAAGCGATTGACGAATTTTAGCGTACAAACAGCAAACTAAGTATGGATAAGAGCAATTGTGTAGTGATAAAGGCTAAAATAAATAAACTTAATGTCGCCATACATAAAAGCGACAAAATCTAAGATCAATGCATCGGTGTTGCGCTTAGGTAAGCGCTAATGAAATCAGCTTAAATGATGCTATTTACAAAACCACTTCATGCATGTTTGTTTGTGCCCAAGCGATTGCTTGTCCGCGGCTCGATACACCTATTTTTCTAAAGGCTCTATAGAGGTGAGTTTTGATCGTACTCTCACTTACAAACAATTGATTTGCTATATCAATATTAGTACTGCCAGAGCGCAATACCTGCAATACCTCTCGCTCTCTCATTGTTAAAGTCTCAGATTCCTCATCATCCTCTACATCATTTAAATGGCCACGGTTAAACTCATCAGGAATTGCTGTTTGCCCTTGGATAATTTTAGCCATTCCAGTGCCTATGCAATCTAAGGTTGCATCCGAGTAAAAGACACCCGCGGTGATATTTTGTTGAACTAAAAAACGAGCATCGACCTGCTGAGGATAATGAATGAAAACAACCTTTACGCCACTGCGTTCTTTATCCAATTTTTTCTGGATTTGATATGCCTTTTGAATATCGACACTCGAAAGATCAATTAGCACTAAACCTACACGATTTTCGGTAAAATTATCAATAATATTATCCGGTGCAACATTATGAATTTTGACTAAAAACTGTTGTGGCCATCTAGTATTAAGTAGATCAACTAATATTTGTGAGCGGGTAACCATAACCCAGTGCATAACCTTAAACATCCGACTCTCCATGTTTATCGTATAACAATCCTTGTGTGTACAAGTGTAATACACATCTAGGATAATAAACGAACCCAAAGAATAAAATATTGAAATATTCTAATGTTGAAGGTGTTAACACTACCTCAGCATTCAATACTCACATATGTATCGAACATAAGTATATAGCTAGCACTAAGGACTGATTTAAAAAGATGAATAATATTAAAGTGAAATTATATGTTTACGGAAATAGACATAGAATACTTAATGATACCTACCTTTTAATCTGAAACCGGATAGCATGCAAGAGACGCGAAAATACAAAAAAACCCACCCTAAACCACTGTTGTAACAACCATTACAAGGTAACGCTAAATAAGTAACAGATAGCTTATATCAAATCATACAATTCAATATTTTTTAATATATCTCCTGTAAAAAAGTATTACTGCCATCATTAGAATAATAACTTAAACACAAAAAGCATTTCATACGTTAATTTCCAGCCTCATAACCTCGGCCTCATATGCTATTAGACCAAATAGTTATTAATTACAATCTAATTACAGTAAGTACGCATTACTTTTGAACTACAACAACTCAATTTATTCGTTTTCAAGATAAAGATCATAATATATGAAAGTAGAGTATTAACACCAAATTCTACTTCAGATTAAAGCTTGGTGTTAATACGAGCACCAGCTAATGTAAATTTAGCCATGCTAGCTTAGCCTGATAACGCTGCTTATTCTTGGGTAATTCCGTATAATCGAGTGCTTTGCGTAATGCTTTTTTGGCCAGCTCTGGTTCATCAAGTTTAAAATGTACTTTTGCCAGATCAAAATACGCCTTATGGAAATAATGCGTGTTATCAATAAATTTGTTGAGGTACACTTTTGCACTTACGTAGTCAGCCGCGGCTATCGAATCCTGTGCCACTAAATACCATTTATAAGGGCTGCTATCATCTAATTCAAGCAATTGCTTTTTCACTACTGCGGCTTCAGCTATGCGACCTTGGTTAACGAGTAAATAGTGATAATTACTCAATAAAGTCACTTTATCTTCTGAAACCTCTAATCCATACCGGTATAAGCTCTCAGCGGTTTCTACATCACCTAACCGTCGCAAAACAACGGCCAACATGTTAATTGAAGGCCCATAAGTTTGGCTAAAAGATAAACTTTTTTTAAGTAATAAATAGGCTAGTGGTAAGTCATCACTGAACAATGCATCCGCAGCTAAATTTCGATACAGCATCGCGAAGAACTCATTACTATAGACCTTTTTCCCACCTCTGTCATAACGACCAGGAAAGTAGTCTATTGCAACCCTTTTACTACCAGAAAATATAGTGTTGCTTTCATCATTATTATTCTCATAAAGAAATGTTCTAACATGATCTGACGTTACAGAGTATTGGTCTGTTACATCGAGTAAAACAGGCATAGTATGTAAGAGTTGAAATGATATATCGACTTGGAACTCGCTGGCGATTGCATAGGTTAAAAGAGCCAAGGACATACAGTTACCTTGGTTAAGTTCTAATGCCTCGGACGCGCTGTAGTTTTTGCCTTCATAGTTAAAGTTGACCAAGCGTTTTTCAATAAAATGTTTGACCTGTTGAAACGGGAGTAATGTGTCGACATCACTCTGTAATTGAAAACGCTTAAATTCTGCAACTTGCTCAGCAGTTAAAGAAAATAAGCTTTCTGGCTCAGGTATTTCATATTCACTGGCATCTACTTCATACGCTAATATCGGCATCTGGGTAGGCTGGTGAATCGGAGCAGACACTGTCTGGCAACCACTTACAATTAAGCATACTAACAACAGGTACTTCATAAATTCCATTTACATAGCTATGTCCTTATATTCAAAGATATACCAAGCAGATGCTAACTACAACAGTACGGTAAACAACCTCAGAATAACGCAAGTAGTACCAAAGCTAGCCCCAGCAACACGCTCAATGAGCGCCAAAATAGCAGTGGGTTCCGTTCTATTAATGCAGGCTTAGTCACTGAACGTTGCCAAGTTTTTACCGGCTCAGTCATTTCAAACAGCCATTCACTGCAGTCTGCTTGCCTATATTCAGGTGCCACACTCAATGCCTTTTTAAGAGCATTGTCCATCCAGATTGGGATCAAAGGGTTAATTTCATAACTTGGAACATATTCAAGCCGCATAAAATCAAGCTTTGATCTACAAGTTTGCTGCTTACCGTTAAAAGGTAACTGACCCGTTAACATTTCAAAAGCGATAACGGCAATGGAGTAAAGATCTGTTCTTTCCGTCACTTGATAACCTAGAATACTTTCTGGCGCTGAATAATCGGCGGTTCCTAGTATACAGTCGCGCTCTAGGGGGCTGGCGATCTCAGCAATACCTTTAATGAAACATGAACCAAAATCGATAACTTTAAGCTGACCATCATTGGTCAATATCAAGTTGTCAGGCTTTAGATCTTGATGCAGAGTTTCCTTACGGTGAAACGCTCTTACCCCTATCGCCAACTGCTTTAACAAAGCTAAAACCTCCTGTATATCTGGCGTCGGGTTATGCTTTATCCATTGGCTTAGTAATTGTCCGTCAATATATTCTGTTAGATAATAAAGCGCTGATTTCTGTTTATCACGGTCAACTATTGACACCACATGGGGACTATTAATTCGTCTGCCTATCCAGCTTTCCAATAAAAATCGTTCAATATAGGCTGCATCATCTAAGTAGTTTACTGAAGGCGTTTTCATGCACGATAAACGACCCTGCTGATTCTTGACTAAATAAACTTGGCTTCTTTGGCTTTGGTGCAGAATATCTACCACCGAATATCCATCGAGCTTCATTCCAACACTCAGAGGCGGTGGAAAGGGCAACTTAGATAGATGTTGATACACTTCATCAATGGTTTGTTCTGGCAAGGCGTCAATATATAATAACTGACAACTAATGTTATCTTGGCAGCCTAACTGGAGGGCTGAATTGACCAGTTTATGGCAGAATCTATCACACTTTTCGTCAGTGAAATGCGCGCTTAAACTGTTAGCTTGTTGAGTTTGATTAAATCGTGCTAACTTCCGCTCTAATTCAAAGTCAGTTACAACATCATGCACTCCGTCAGTCGTTAGCAGGTATAAGTCTCCCTCCTCTAGCGCTAACATACGATAGTCCACCTCAACATTCACATCCAACCCCAGAGCCCGGGCAAGGTAACGTTGATTATTACCCACTATACTGGTGTGATCGTGGCTTAGCTTATCCAATGTGCCATTACGGTAGCGGTAAATTCTTGAATCCCCAACATGAAACAGGTGCAAATGACGTGACTTAAAAACTAATGCACTTAAGGTACAAACATAGCCTCTTCGTGCATCTCGATAATCTTGCCCTAGTCCATAAAGCCATCGATTTAGTGCTGTTAACACTTGGGTACTTGATTTTTGAACTGACCAAAGATCAGGCGTTGAATAATAGTCGGCGAGAAAATTACTTACGCTAATAGCGGAAGCTGCTGCGCCTCCCTCAGCAGTACTAACGCCATCACTAATCGCAGCAACAACCCCTTTGGTGGTTAACATTAAGCCGCTAGGAATTCGGATCCCAATGGCATCTTCATTGGCCGTTTTAACACCTTTATCAGAATACTGACCAGCCTTAACGACTAAATTGCACTTAGTCTTTTGCCACTCGATATCATGACTCGTTGCCAATGAAGACAGATTGTCATCAAGATTATTAGCTGCAATAACCTCAGAATGCATATTCATCGAACTCCTAACTAGTTAACGCTGATCAAAGTCACTTCGCCATTTTCATTTATCTCAGCAATATGACCTTTAGGCTCAGTCATTAAGAACACGCTTAGAAAACCCAATAATGCACTTACAGCAATAACATAGAAAAAAGTTTGTGTAGAAACCATGGAGTAAACCGTCAAGAAAAACACGGCTCCAACATTACCGTAAGCGCCAGTCATACCAGCAATTTGTCCAGTTAAACGACGTTTGATAAGTGGTACTGCCGCAAATACAGCCCCCTCACCTCCTTGCACAAAGAAGGAACACGCCATCACCATAATAACGGCTAGGGGTAATGCCCAATTTGCCTCAATCTGTGCAACGCCGAAATAGCCAATAGCCAAACCTGCAGTTAATATTAACAATGTGGATTTTCGACCAAAACGGTCACTCAACCATCCGCCGCCAGGGCGAGACATTAGGTTCATGAAAGCATAAGAGGATGCGACTAAACCAGCTTGAGCTAAGCCTAAACCGAATGTTTCAGCAAAAAACAGTGGCAACATAGACACCACTGCTAACTCAGATCCAAATGTAGAGAAATACAGCACGTTCAGTACTGCTACCTGTTTAAACTCATAGCGTTCAAATTCAGGTACCGTGCCAGTAAATACTTGTTTGTTAACTTGATAGGTTTGATAAATATCTATTATAAATATGATGCTAAGCAACACATAGATACCGTCAATAACTTGTTGGCTAAACATACTCACTCCCGCAGGAGATAGCTTCCAACCCAGCAATGCGAGTGTGGCGTACATAGGTAATTTCATCACCAGTAAAAGTACAAAATCGCCTTTACTGGTCACTTCAAGTGCACCTGTCTTTTTCGGCTTGAAGTAGGTCGATCCCTTTGGGGTATCTGTTACATTAAAATAGTAAATAAATGCAAAAACTAAACTGAGTAACCCAGTCAATGCGATGGCATAACGCCAGCCATCAGCGCCACCAAATGCAAGTGCTACGGCTGGCAGAGTGAAGGCAGCAGCAGCCGACCCGAAGTTACCCCAGCCACCATATATCCCTTCAGCGGTACCTAACTCTTTTGCAGGAAACCATTCACTCACAATGCGAATGCCAACTACAAATCCAGCACCAATAAATCCAAGTAAGAAGCGCGCTAGCGCCAACTGTTCAAACGTTGTCCCTAGTGCAAACATAAAACAGGGAATGGAGCAAATGCCTAGCAATAACGAGTACACCAACCGAGGCCCATACTTATCCGTTACCATGCCTATCAATACTCGCGCAGGGATAGTTAGAGCTACATTAAGAATAAGCAGTGTTTTTATTTGCGACTGGCTTAAACCAATACTGCCGGCAATAACGCTCAGCAGCGGTGCAGCATTAAACCAAACCATAAAAGTGATAAAAAATGCCATCCAGCTAAGATGCATGACCTTCATTTTTCCTGAAAAAGAAAAAAGATTAAATCCTGTCTCTACTGTATTTTTACTATTCATACCTTCCCCCTCATCCTTAAGCGAGTAATCGCGCTAAAATCTTGCCAGACTCACGTTTAACCTCATAAACATCTACACTCAGTATCTCATTTTCTAAGCAATGCCCTGTCGTTAAGCTGTAGTGCTGTTTATGCAGTGGTGACGCAACAAATAGTTCATTGTCAAATTCACAAAGTAGACCCCGTGAAAGCACACTTACGCCCGTTGCAGGATCGATGTTATCAATGGCATAAATGCCAGCATCTCCAAGGTGAAAAATCGCCACCGCTTTGCCAGCAACCCATGCAGCAACGCCTCTTTTGGCCGGTAAAGCTTGTTCATCACAAATAGTTACCCAATTCATACCAACACCTCCTCTTCATCCAACTGCGTAATTGCGATATCGCCTAGTGTCGATAGCTTGTGATTAACAGCACTAAATATTTCGACTTCAGAGCTGATAGGAAATTTTTGCGAGCGTTGATATTGATACTGCTTTGTATCAATTAGAGGTGCCTCTTTAGGGTTGATAAATTCTCTGAAACGTTGCAAAAATCCATCATCTTGCAAACTGGTTTTCCATTCGCATTGATAATTGACAACGACTTTATGCATCTGGCTTTCTAACTCATCAGCTAAGCCTAAAGCGTCTTCAACCACGACAGATTGCAGATATTCAAGCCCACCAGCTAAAGATTCAAGCCACACCGATGTGCGCTGAAGTCGCGCAGCTGTTTTGCTGTAGAACATCAGTATTCGGTCAATATAGCTAACAAGTTGCTCGGTTGAGAGATCGGTTGCAAACAGATCGCCATGTCTAGGTCTCATCCCGCCATTACCACCAACAAATAGATTCCAGCCCTTCTCTGTTGCAATAACGCCAATATCTTTACTCTGCGCTTCAGCACATTCTCGAGTACAGCCTGAAACAGCAAACTTTATCTTGTGAGGTGACCTAAGGCCTTTGTATCGGTTTTCTAATGCAATCGCCAAGCCTACAGAATCTTGCACGCCGTAACGGCACCAAGTATTACCCACACAAGATTTAACCGTACGCAGCGACTTACCATAGGCATGCCCAGTTTCAAATCCCTCAGCGATTAGTTCAGACCAGATCGCCGGTAAATCAGATAACGCAGCACCAAACATATCGATACGCTGGCCACCCGTAATTTTGGTGTATAGATCATATCGTTTGGCTATCTGGCCCATGGCTATCAGTTTATCTGGGGTGATCTCGCCACCAGCAACTCTCGGCACCACCGAATAACTGCCATCCTTTTGCAGGTTACCTAAATAAGCATCATTACTATCTTGCAGGGCTACATGTTTTTCATTGAGCACATATTCATTTTCCAAAGTAGCAAAAATAGAAGCGGCAACAGGTTTACAAATATCACAGCCTAGCGCTAATTCAGAAGAGCCCTCTTTGGCATGAATCTGATATAGTTGCTCGAAGTTACTTATGTTTTCTACTTGGCATAGATGAAACAGTGCTTGGCGATCATGCTCAAAGTGACAGCAGATCCCTGCATCTGTTTCTAGTCCTTGTGCCTGCATAGTTTCATCAATGATCTGTTGTACAACAGCGGCGCAGCCTCCACAACCTGATGCCGCTTTAGTGCAACTTTTTATCTCAGCTAGCTGGTGATTTCCCGCAACAACTTGTGTAACGATGTCCGCTTTTGTAACTTGGTGACATGAACAAACAATGGCGCTGTCTTTTAGCGCTAATGGCGCAGAATCATCAGCCATTAGCAATGTGACGGCCGGCTCTTCTAACGCTTCTCCCGACAAGTATTGGCTAAGCAGATGACTGTATTCGTCAACATTGCCTACCAATACTGCCCCCCGCAGGTACTCGCCAGTTTCATCAAGCCAAAGCTTTTTATAAACCCCAGCTTGAACATCACTGAGCTCAACATATTGCGCATTATCAAAACCACGGCTTGCCCCAATAGATGCCACATCAACCCCAAGCAGTTTTAACTTAGTGCTCATGTCTGCACCGGTGAACTTTAACGCCTCTGTAGCCGGCGAGACTAATGAATTATCAAGTAGCTGCTTGGCTATCTGAGACACAGCTACTTTGGCCATTTGATAGCCAGGAGCAACTAATCCAAAGATCTGTTGTTGCCAAAGAGCACACTCTCCAATGGCGTATACATCCTTCGCGGATGTAAGGCAGCAGTCATCTATAACAATACCGCCGCGTTCACCAATACTTATGCCGCTCTCTCTAGCTAATGCATCTTGAGGACGGATCCCTGCGGAAAATACAATCATATCTGTTTCTAAGCAACTGCCATCACTGAAATTAAGTCGATGCTGCGCCCGCTCACCATCAACAATCTCTTGTGTTGCTTTGCTCAAATGCACACCAAGCCCTAACGCTTCAATTTTCTGCCTTAATAGTTCACCACCTCTGTCGTTCAACTGCACTGACATCAGTTGCGGTGCAAACTCAACCACGTGAGTATCGAGCCCTAATGCACTCAGCGCATTGGCTGCTTCTAGTCCCAGTAACCCACCGCCAATAACGACACCTGACTTGGCTGTTGTTGCGGCTTGCTCAATAGCTTCCAGATCATCAATAGTGCGATAAACTAAACAATCACGGCGGTCATTGCCCTTTATCGGCGGTACGAAAGGAAAAGACCCTGTTGCCAAAACAAGCGTGTCATAAAAGACTGTCTCACCATTCACTGTCAGTTGTTTATTATGTTGGTCAATATTGCTGACCTGCTGCCCTAGATGTAAAGCAACACCTTGCGCCGCATAATCAGCCTGCGTTGCTAACATAAGACTATCGACGCTACTTGATTCGAAATACTTCGATAGTTGAACCCTATCGTATGCAGGCAAACACTCTGCACCAAAAACCGTAACGTCATAATGTCGATTAAGCTGTTGCTCACATAATTGTTCCACAAAATGGTGACCAACCATGCCATTGCCCACTATAACTAACTTGGGTTTATCTACTCTCATGCTTTGCCCCTTTTGTGTTTTATACTATTTATTTCAAACAAAAAGGCGCCAATCTCCCTAATGGAGATGGCGCCTTTGCCAAAAATTCAAATTGTTAATTGCTATTAATAACGAATAAAAACCGCTGCTTAGTTACTCATAAAGGTAGCGAAGATTGTGCCAGTATTCACCTTCACCCAAAATACATTCAAAGCATTGATTTCAATGCTTTTTACTCTATGGTTACGCTAAGGGCTACTTTCCTCAAAGCTCCCTGCCATATCTTTTGCACCAATATGGTTAGCAACTGATTATTTATGTGCAAAACGACCCTGCGCGATTTTTCCAAGACCTGCTGCACAATCAGGCAAACGAACGCCTCCATCCATAGACACTTTCTGAATAACCTTATGGGCATCTTGCTCGGACAAGCCCGATTGCTGTAAATCACGCTTTGCCAGTTGAATACGTTTTTCGTCCTCGATCCGGCATTCAAGTTCCGCAACTTTACTGTGCAAACGGTTAGCCGTTTTAAAACGGACGAGTGCCAACTCCATCAATTTTACAAGACGGGAATAATCAAATGGCTGCGGTACATAGGTAACCCGCCCACAATGCAGTAACGTAGATAATTGCCACGGTTCAATACTTGTGGCTGTGATAATTAACGGTGCAGGTGCGAATGCCATCAATCGTTCAATAAACTGCAAATGCGAGGCTCTGATAGTGTCAACGACCATAACCACAGTATCCGTGGCATTGTTAAGTTCGAAACGCTCAAACTGTGATATTGACGTGAAGCTAACTAAATCAAAATCATGACGCTTGGCAGCGTCAATCAGTCCGCGATTGTCTGTATCCTCAATCAAACTCACTAAGCGCATGCCTTACCTCCGGAGCTAATAAGGTCTGCCCCTGGTTTACTGTGACCTGGTGTTTTTAGATCAGTAACACCCTTTATTGAATCGTTCTGGTGTCGCTGCAGCCAAAATTTCTTAGCCATGCTTTGAGCCACATCAATTTGAATACTGGAATCGAGCAGCATAAGAACTGCCATCACATTCGTCATCACGGTAGCCTCTGCTCTGTGTGCTTCCGCTGAATCAAGAGTACCATCGATATGATGGTTAACTGATAAGGAAAGTTCATGCCAAAGCAAGGATAGCCATTGAGCAGACAGCTCTAACGCATTTGCTTTGCGACCAACCAAGCCGTCAAGCTGGGTAGGCAAAGCGATTTGACGCTGGCCACTTAGATTAAAAATATTAATTGTTGTTGAGGTTCTTGAGTTTAATTCACACTCGCCTTGATACCCCTTAAATATAGCTACATTAGATTGATGCAGATTAGGCTCATTTTTGGCCATTAAGCGCGCCACATTAAAGTGAATATCATCTAACCCCGCGTGAAAATAGCTTCTAAGACTAAGTCTGGCATTTGCCGGATTGATACAGCGGATAGCGCTTTGAAACAGGCTTCTTAGACCAAGATCTTGATGAATGTCGCTAAATGAATGAACCAGTGCCGACAACTTATCGGCACTTACATAGCAGATCCCAGCAGACTTTAACGCAACATTAGCTTCCGCCGCAGTTGAAACAGTAGTAATTCCTAATTCATCGACGAATTTTGCAATATGTTGCCGATGAGGTAACGCCTTGTCATCCCCATGCAATAAAATACGATACCCTTGCTGTGCCAGTAACTTGGCACTAAGCAATAGGTAGGGTAATTGATCGCGCTTGGCGCCATAACAAGGCCAGTCAATATCGACATCAAGCTGCTGCCAGTTACTCTCTATCGTTGTTTTTAACGCAATAGCAGCGCCAGCAATCTCTTCAGCACTCTCCCCCTTAACTCGCATCAACATTAGTGCCACACTTAGCTGAGTCACGTTGCCAAAATTATCGTAAAAACCACGAATGAGTTGATAGCTTTCAAGAAAATTTAACGAACGAGAGCCCTTCTTTCCGCGAGCAAGGATTCTGATTAGCTGTTTATACTCATAAGATTCAGTAATATTCACTAATCTATCTTTGGTGGCGTAACTATCCATATGCACGCTCAAGCGGTAAGTTGTTAACCATTTGACTAAGGTCAAGCGAGCTCATACAGTTAGCAAGCTCCTTGCCTATAGCAACCACCTCACCAACAATCAGCAGTGTTGGACCATCAACCGTTATCGCACCAGCTATATCAACCATATCCTTAATCGTGGTAGTGATTACCTGCTGATCCGTGCGGCCGCCATTAGAGATAAAAGCCACCGGCAGCGATAACTTAGCACCGGCTTTTAATAAACCGTGCGCGATATCTGCAGCTCTCTCTTTTCCCATATAAAACACAAGTGTACTTTTTGATGCCAGCAAACCGCCCCATTCAACAGCAGAGTCATCACAATTATGTCCAGTCACAAAAGTCACTGAACGAGACACTTTTCTGTGTGTCAACGGGATCCCAGCGCTTGCGGCGCAACCCAAAGCGGCTGTGACCCCTGCGATAAACTCACTTTTTATACCATGTTGAGCAAGATACATAGCCTCTTCAGCACCGCGGCCAAATACGTTTGGGTCACCGCCTTTAAGACGAATAACCACCTTACCTTGTTGGTTCAATTGGAGTAACTTGAGGTTTATCTGCTCCTGAGTCGCACTGGGCTCCTCAAAGCGTTTTCCCATATAATGTAATTCACAATCATCAGCCGCTAACTGTAAAATATCTCTACTGACTAAATTGTCATAGACGATTGCCTGGGCACCGATAATTGCGCGTACAGCCTTAATAGTCAGTAGATCAATATCACCACAGCCCGCGCCGACAATCGCAATCCGATTTTCATCGAAACCAGCTGTATTTTGCATGGAAATTGTTTCATTTAGCGTTAATAACAGCTCTTGGCTTAAGTGTTGTTGCGGTAGATTATTTTCCAATTGCACTGGTTTATTTGTTGAATTTAGCATCATTAAGCAACCTCCCTGTTTGGTCTCTGCTTCTGTGCTATGACACAGTCTGCAATCTCTTTTACTTGATTTAAGCAACTACCACATACCGCACTGCAGTGTAGTTTTTGCTGTACTGTTTCAATTAATAATGGAGCATTGTCGGCACCACCCGAGATATCTATTTGCATCTGCGATTCAATATCAGATTGGGTCACCCCTGTGCAGGCACACACTATTTGACTACTACCAGCACGCAGTATTTGATGTAATTTTTTAATTGAACCAGCATTAAACATTTGATTTATCAGTAACTGAATAGCATTGTTATCAACATATAATTGCTCTACACCTGTGATAACTAAAGTTTTAAGACGTCCTTTGTTGACGATGCAAGTCACTCGCTTGTTTTGATGCTTCCACTGCATAACATGACCGTTCACACTGGCTGCTGATGACAAGCAAAGTGTCGTATTAAGCCCTGAGAGTGACAGACTAAAATAGTCATCTGCAGCGATGTGACGGCAAACCCCACCTTGAAGCTGCTGTTTTACATCCCAATAAAGTCGCTTTGTATTGACTACAGGTTGTCCCCACTCAATTCCCTGCTCAACCACTTCTAGTGGCTTAATTTGTACCCATTGATTCTTAAACCCGGGTTGCTTTGAATGAGGATCTACCGCTGCTGAAGTAACATTATTAACGCCACCACTCTTACTGAACTGTGATGACCAATGCATAGACAAAAAAGCACTATCAGTTTGTATTGATTGCTCGATAACAACTCTGGCAATCAAAGGGGTGGTTAGGTGGTCAGTGGCTAACGCAGCGAATTCGCCTTCAATAAGTCCATTCTTAATCGCTGTTGACACATTTAGCTTTAGTTCTGGCTGATAGTCTGCAGCAGCTAACTTGGCAATATGGCCGGTCTTGGTCATTGTGTGCCATTGATCTCGAGTGCGGCCACTGTTAAGTCGAACTTTATTGGAGCTTAAACTAACATCATCAGAAATGGGTGATGTTATTGCTGATGTAAATGGGGTTTCGACAAATTGCGCCTTACCCGTTGCGGTTGCAAATACCCCATCATTAAAGAGCCGTTTGTTTTTTTGCCCCAAAGCATCAATATCATCAATCGGCCATTGAGTCGGCACAAGATGTTGGTATTGCTCCGGTGTCAGATTTGCGAGTCCTGCAATTGAGAACTGTTTCTGTGGAAAGTGCTGCTTTACACGTGCGCTGAGCTGAGCATATTCCTTGAAAATTTCGCCGCTGTTTTTAAAGTTAAACTCAGCGTTAAACCCAAGCGTTTTGGCTACTTCACACAGTGCCCACCAATCGGCCTTTGAATCACCTTGAGGTAACACAAAACGGCGCTGGCGACTAATAGTGCGTTCACTATTGGTCACGGTACCCGATTTCTCTGACCAACCTTGTGCCGGCAACAGGATATCAGCGTACTGAGCGGTATCTGTATCAGCTGTAATATCTGATACCACTACAAAATCACATGCTGAGAGTGCTTGCTTAACTAATGCCGTATCTGGCAGAGAAACGACGGGATTCGTGCCTAAAATCCACACAGCTTTTATTTCACCGCTTGCCATCGCTGCGAACATCTCCGTCGCGGTTTTTCCTTTTGTATTAGCTAATTTATCAGTATGCCAATAGTTTGCGACTAACTGGTGCTCCTCTTCAGAAAAACCGAGGTGACACGCAAGCTGAGTAGCAAGACCTCCCACTTCACGTCCTCCCATAGCGTTCGGTTGCCCAGTTAGAGATAGTGGTCCACAACCTGGTTGACCAATATCCCCTAATGCCAAATGGCAATTTATAATCGCATTACTGGTATTTGTGCCTAAAGTAGACTGATTAACCCCTTGGCTACTGGCGGTAACCACTTTACTGCTTTGCTTATACAAGGAGTAAAACTCAATGATTTTATCTACTTGCAGACCAGTATGACGTGCAATATCGCTTAGTGTTACTCCCCCCTCCTGCGCCTTTGTTAATACTTGAGAGAAACCTTCTGTGTTTTGTTTTATGTAATCATCATCGTGTTGCAGGTTTGAAACGATAGCATTCAATAAGCCATTAAACAGTTGTAGATCCGAGCCAGGATTGAGCTGAAGATGAAGATCGGCCTGCGAAGCTGTCGCCGTAACACGCGGATCGATCACTACCAGCTTAGTGCCATGTTCAGCCCTAGCTGCCATTATTTTTTTAAACAAAACGGGGTGTGTCCAAGCTGTATTAGCCCCCACTAGAACGACAACATCTGCAAGCTGTAGATCTTCATAGCAACCCGGAACGACATCTTCACCAAAGGCGCGCATATGAGCGCTCACTGCCGATGACATGCATAACCTTGAATTGGTATCTACATTTGCGGTACCAATAAAGCCTTTAGCTAATTTATTGGCAACATAATAATCTTCCGTAAGTAGTTGGCCTGAAAGATAAAATGCCACGGAGTCAGGACCATATTTGGCTATAGTACTTTTAAAAGTATTCGCGACTTCTGATATTGCCTTAGGCCAGCTTATATCCTCATAATCTGCACCCGTGCTTCTGATACGTGGATATAGCAGTTTATTAGGAAGATTTAGGCTATCTAATAGCACCAAGCCTTTACCACACAGATCGCCACTATTTGCAGAGTGTTCCACATCTCCGCTAATAGCAAAAGAGCTGCTAGCTGAAGGTTGACCGACCTCAGCTCTACCAACCTTCTCGACCTTTACCCCGCAACCGACACCACAATATGCACAGGTTGTTTTACAGCTTGGCATGATTCGCTTCCCGTTAATTTACTCTGCGCTTAATATCGCAATTCTCATGCCATAAATTAAAGCTCTGTTTTTAATAGCTATTTGTTAGGGTAAACACTATTAACTTGCCTGCATGTGCTACAAAGAGGCAAAGGTACGCACTAAAATCACGCAAGCCATTGATAAATATCGAGATAAAATACTCATAAAGAGGTATAAAAGTAACAGCAAGTCAATGAGGTATGGTGGATTAAAACTGCAAAACGCAAAATTCAGGCACAAAAAAACCAGCTATTTGCTGGTTTTTATAGGTAACGGCTGAAATTACTTAAGTGTTGACTCAGCAGTACGTCCATCGTCATGACAGCTGTCACAAGTTGGTTTGTCACCCACGTTCATTTCATGTGGAGCATGACAATCTGCACACATTAGCATGCCATCGTGTGGCTGATGGACTGCGTCCATCTCATCTAGCGTACCGTGACAAGATTGGCACTGTTCAAATTCGTATTCGCCATCTGCAGACGGAGAACCGTCGGCGTGACATGCTTCACAACCGTCCATTTCTGCATGCATTTCAGCCAATTCTTGGCCTTCAGCAAACACAGAAGGAGATAACGCCAATGCTGCGATTGCCGCACCAAAGATTGCACTTAGTAGTTTTTTGCTCACAATTGTATCCTCATTTGATGTTCGCATAGTGGAAACATTATAAGTAAGTTTCGTTTCCATCTTGCGATCAATATTATTAGCACGACTAAGCTTAATTTAGCTAAGCATTAGCTAATTCGCAACTAATTTAGTTTGAAGATCATAACATTGTGATTATTAGCAAAACGTGCGCTCCATCAAACTATGCTACTCAGTCGAGGCATAGAATGTAATATGGTGGCATTTATCGCCTTGATTTTGGGTGATAAAAGCACAAATTGTACAGTAAACTGTCAAACGGTGCTTTATTACCACACGCTAATTAATTAGCTCTAAGTGCTGCGATACGCTTCTCAAGTGGTGGATGGCTCATCATCAGTTCAGCCATTGATTTTTTACCATTGATACCAAGAGCTGACATTGATGCTGGCATTGCGCCTGTTTCAGGGCCTTGCTTGAGTCTATCAAGCGCTGCTATCATTTTCTCTTTACCTGCTAAGCGTGCACCACCTTCATCAGCTTTAAACTCACGAATGCGAGAGAAGTAGGCAACGATCATTGAAGCAAGAATACCGAAAAGCATATCAAGTACGAAGACAACTGCCATATAAGCAAACATGCCTAGACCTTCACCTTCTTCGTCATTACTAGCTACAAAGTTATTGATGATGCCGGCAACAACACGAGCTGCAAATATAACAAAGGTATTCACCACACCTTGGATAAGCGTCAATGTAACCATATCGCCGTTAGCTACATGACTAACTTCATGGGCAAGTACCGCTTCGATTTCATCGTGGTTCATGCCATAAAGTAGACCACTGCTCACCGCAACGAGTGAATTGTCTTTACTTGGTCCTGTAGCAAAAGCATTGAACTCTTGCGATTGGTAGATCGCAACTTCTGGCATTTTGATACCAGCTTGCTCGGCTTGACGAGCAACCGTTTCAACTAACCAACGCTCAGTATTGTCACGAGGGGTCGTAATAACTTCACAACCCATGGTCTTTTTTGCCATCCACTTAGAGATAGCTAAACTGATAAATGCACCACCAAAACCGAAAATAGCAGCAAAGACAAGTAAACCACCCATAGTTGATGTATTAACACCTAAAATGGACATCACAATTGATGCCACTAGTAAGATCGCCATATTGGTAGCAATCAGTAAAAATATACGCTTCATTTAAGCTCCTGTAGGATCAAAATAATCCCGATAAATACTCTTAAAGACATAATATGTCCAAAATTGTTTTTTTCAAGGGGGAACTGAGTAAAAAACAATACGACCGATTTAATTCTAGCCCAGTCGCTTTCTTTATCAGGTTGATTAATTTTATGCAGCTTTCATTAATCTAATCTTAATTCGAGCCAAAATTGCTATAGAGACAGATTAATCTTTTTTAACAGGGAGATAGCCCAAACAACAGTGCGCAAATTTGCACCATTCGTCGGGCTACTAATATGAAGGTTGTTGAGAGTTAAGCCAGCAGAGTTACATTTAGATGTTTAGCAGCGTTCTGTGCGGTAGCATTTTCAAGATGAGGAATATGGCCTAGAAACGGCGCAGAGATCATCTGTTGCAGTGATGCTAAGTTTTCTTGCTGATTTTTCATCGTTGAATCGACTTGATTACTCACCCAGCCCGCGATAACAATACCATCGCGCTCAATCGCTTCAATAGTCAATAAGGCATGATTGAGGCAACCTAGCTTCATCCCTACCACCAAAATTACCGGTAAGCTCATCGCTTGCACCACTTCTGACATATAATGCCCTTCGCTTAAGGGCAAACGCCAGCCACCCGCCCCTTCAACAAGCACAAAGTCTGCACCTAAATGCTGCGCCATATTTAGTTGTGCTTGGATGCGTGCAGGAGTTAAAGCAACATTTTGTTCAGCTGCTGCGATATGCGGCGCGATAGCAGGCGCAAACGCAAAAGGGTTTATATCATCATAAGGCAGCTTAATGCTGGATGCAGCCATCAGTGCAAGGGCATCGCTATTCCTTAATCCCTGCTCTGTTTTCTCACAACCAGAGGCCACAGGCTTAAACCCTACCGTTTCACCAGCTACTGCGGTTAATAACGCTGATGACACTAAAGTTTTGCCGCAATCAGTGTCGGTGCCAGTTACAAAATAAGTCATGCATACTCCAAGGTTTCAGCCTTTATTAGCGCGTCTTTGTCGCTTTGATAAAACTGATATGATAAGTCAAAGGTAGCCCCTTTGGGGCGCGGCTTAACTCTGCCTTATTAACTAATTTTTGCCAATCACCTCGCCCTCTCAGTGTGACGTGGGGTTGATTTCGTTGATGTTTAGGATCAACTGTTGATGCGCCAACTCCCTTGATAGACTGCAATAGTGACTTAAAGTCTTCGAAGTAAACAGTAATTGCACGTGTCTCAATATGGAGATCGCTCCACCGCTTTAGATCAAAACAGCTCTTAATAGCTTGTTCGCTACTAAAGCTGTTAACATTTAGTTCTAAATCAGCTAATTGAAACAGGCTATGCTCACTGACAATACTGGCATTAATTTCACCACCCACTTTCAGCACCCGATTAGCTTCGCTTATTGCGCCATCCAAGTGACTGCACCATTGCAAGGCAATATTTGAGTATATGGTATCGATTGAGTCACTCAGTAAGGGTAGATTATGCGCGTCACCGCATAGAGCATGATGCGCAGGAAAGTCGGTTTTAAAGGTATTGAGCATTCCCTGTGCGATATCAACGCCAATAACTTCATTTACAGTTTCAAATTGATTAAAGGCCGTACCTGGTCCGCATCCAAGATCGAGTAATCGAGCAGAGGGTGACATATTGTCTAGCAGTTGCTTAGCGGTTATACGCTGTAAAACATCGTGTGAATGATATGACGATGCCGCCGCAGAAAATCGATTTGCGACATCAGTTGTTAATTGGTCTAGCCCGGTATTCACGTTATAGGGTCCTGTCCACTATGGAAGTTTATAATCTTGCAGCTAAACAACACCATTACTGGTCTTGTAAAATATCTGCAAGTACGGCTACAAACGCGTGGATATCTTCTTCGCAATGTTCGGCTGTTAAAGTCACTCTTAATCTAGCGCTGCCTTGAGCCACCGTTGGGGGTCTAATTGCACCGACCCAGAATCCGTGTTCTTTTAACCTTTTTGCAATTGCCAATGTTCTAGCACTATCGCCGATAATAATTGGTTGAATTGCAGTGCATGAACCAGTTAGTTCAATACTGGCAGCATCACAGCTTGTTATAAAAGTGGCAATGTTAGCCTGTAACTTTTGATTCAGTTGCGGCGTATTAATAATAGTATCGATAGATGCGGTCACAGCAGCGGCATTTGCTGGTGAAAGCGCTGTCGAATAGATGTATTGCCTTGCGTTTGCCACCAAATATTCGATTAACTCGCGGCTTCCTAGTATCGCAGCACCCTGTCCCCCTAAAGCTTTCCCAAATGTAACCACCTGGGCATCGATATCAATGTCCTCCGCCACAGCAGAGGCGCCCATACCATTATCTCCGATAATGCCAAAGCCGTGGGCATCATCGACGATGAACCATGCACCATTTTGTTTGCATAAAGCAGATAACTCTGCCAATGGCGCGATATCACCGCCCATACTAAAAACACTTTCGGTGATCACAGCGCACGGAGTATGGCGCTCGACATTTTCTATGGCTGATTCAATATCGTTATGGATAAATCGTTTCAGCGTGGCACCACTATCTTGCAGGCCATCAATAACTGAAGCGTGCACTAACTTGTCGGTTAACACTAGATCAGAGTTATTAAACAAGGTTTTCATCAAGGCATGATTTGCTGTAAAACCAGAACAAAATAGCAGTGCAGCTTCATGACCTGTCGCGTTACACAATGCCTGTTCTAGCTGCTGGTGTGCCTGATTATATCCAATGACTAAGGGCGAAGAAGCCCCTCCAGCACCAAAATTTTTTGCACCGCTATGAAGGGCTTCAATTACATTTGGAGCTCTGGACAGTCCTAAATAATCATTACTGCTAAAGTTAATATAGGGTAAATCATCAACTTCAAAACAGCTGGCATGCTCAGGGTCAAGCATCACTTTTACCCGCTTTCTTAACAGCCCTTTATCTGCCAAAGACCGATTTGCCTGTATAACTCTAGAGTGGAGCGGCTGTAGTTTTTGCTTAGCGGCATCAGACATAACATTACTCAATGTGAGAGCGAGACTTATTTACCGTTAGCAACTTTCGCTGTTAACGGTAAATTTCTGTTAAAGCAATTTCTAAACTAATTGGCTTAGGTATTTACAGTGCACCGGCATCATAAAAGGCTGAAGCTTTCTTATCTTGCTGCGCAGCGGCCTTAGCAAGCATAGCTTCATCTTGCTCTTTAGTTGCCGCAACTCCCTGCTCAGGGTGTAATCCAAGACGTCTGAACAAACTCATATCATCATTTTCTTCTGGATTAGGTGTGGTCAACAGTTTGCAGCCATAAAAAATCGAATTAGCACCAGCGAAGAAGCACATAGCTTGCAGTTCATCAGTCATATTCTCGCGACCGGCAGACAAGCGCACACGAGATTTAGGCATAATGATCCGCGCTACAGCAATAGTACGCACGAACTCAAGCGGATCTAAATCATCAATCTTTTCAAAAGGAGTGCCTTCTACTTTAACCAGCATGTTAATTGGTACTGAATCAGGATGTTTATCGAGGTTGGCCAATTGTTGCAGTAGACCTGCTCTATCGGTTGCTTTCTCGCCCATACCCACAATCCCACCAGAACAAACTTTCATGCCTGAGGCGCGGACATTAGATAAGGTATCTAATCGGTTTTGATAGGTTCGCGTAGTTATTACATCACCGTAATACTCAGGTGAGGTATCTAAGTTATGGTTGTAATAATCAAGTCCAGCATCAGCGAGTTCGCTCGCTTGATCCGCAGAGAGCATACCTAAGGTCATGCAGGTTTCCATACCTAGTGATTTAACCTCTTCAACCATGGTTTTAAGGTATGGCATATCACGCTCTTTAGGGTTGCGCCACGCAGCTCCCATACAAAAACGTGAAGCGCCAGCGGCTTTTGCACTGCGGGCTTCAGTTAACACGGTTTCCATTGCGAGTAAGCGTTCTTTTTCAAGGCCTGTATCATAACGAGCACTTTGCGGGCAGTATTTGCAATCTTCAGGGCAAGCGCCAGTTTTAATCGAGAGCAAGCGACTGATCTGCACTTCGTTAGGATCGAACTCTTGGCGATGTACGCTGTGGGCTTGAAACAACAGATCATTCATAGGTAACGCAAATAAAGCTTCAATCTCATCACGTTTCCAGTTATTTCTCACTTGTAGATCTGACATCTCTTTTTCCTTTTCTAGCTCACACTAGTTACAAAATCGTGCTCTTCAATCGACGCATGCATCTTGTTAACGACAATAGAGTCGATAAACCTATAACTGATTGTTTACAGATGCATAATAATCTCTTACAAACAGTGTATTAGCGTATTTATGTTGCGTGATTTAATTAATATTTATCTTGCCTAGGATACCTGTAAGCCTTAACCTGTCAATGCCAATCAGCCTAAAAGGTTTACTAGCGGTCAAATTATGAGCACAGAAAAACAGTTAAGTAATCAGTTTATCGATTTAGAGTTCGATGCCAAACATCTATGGCACCCTTATACCTCGATGAATAATGCATTGCCGACCTATGGTGTCGTTAGCGCCGAAGGGGCTGAGCTAACTTTAGACAATGGCGCCAAGCTGATTGACGGTACGAGTTCCTGGTGGGCATGTGTTCATGGCTACAGCCACCCTAAGATTGTCAGCGCAATGCAGCAACAAACAGCACAACTTAGTCATGTAATGTTTGGTGGGATCACCCATCGACCTGCTGTTGAACTTGCAAAAATGCTGGTCGAGATGACAAGTGAACGCCTCACCAAAGTGTTTCTCGCCGATTCAGGCTCCATTGCAGTAGAAGTCGCTATGAAGATGGCGTTGCAATACTGGCAAGGACGAGATAAACCCAATAAACAAAAGATCCTTACGGTGAAAAGCGGTTATCACGGCGATACATTTGCCGCCATGAGTGTATGCGATCCCGAAGGAGGCATGCACACTATGTTTGGTGAGCTCGTCACTGAGCAACTGTTTGCGCCAGCACCAATGTCGCGTTTTGCTGAAAGTTTCGATGCAAAAGAGCTGCTTTCGCTTAGCAACATGTTTGAAGATAACCATCAGCAGATCGCTGCTGTGCTGATAGAGCCGATTATGCAGGGTGCTGGCGGTATGCGCTTTTACCACCCAGAGTATTTGAGTGCACTGCGAAAATTGTGTGATAAATATGATGTGCTGCTAATTCTCGATGAAATTGCCACAGGATTTGGTCGCACCGGTAAGCTCTTTGGCTATGAGCATGCGAATGTAGAAGCAGACATATTATGCCTAGGTAAAGCGCTTACTGGTGGTTATATTTCATTAGCTGCGACTATGTGTAGTGATGAAGTAGCGAAGGGAGTCAGTGACTCTCCAGCAGGGGTTTTCATGCATGGGCCAACATTCATGGGTAACCCATTAGCCTGCACAGCAGCCATTGCAAGCCTTGAACTTATCAACGAGCAACACTGGCCCGTACAAGTCGCCAGCATAGAGTCTCAAATGAGCGCAGAGCTTGCTGAAGCAATTGATTACGCCAATGTTGTTGACGTTAGAGTGCTAGGCGCTGTGGGCGTATTAGAGATGAGCTCGACCTTAAACACCGCAGAGCTTCAACAACAGTTTGTTGATCTCGGAGTATGGATAAGACCCTTCTCAAACCTTATCTATATTATGCCGCCCTACACTATATCAAGCGAACAATTGTCGCGATTAACCAGTGCGATGAAAACCGTTGCGAGCCAAATATCACTGCCAGAAAATGACACCAGCTTTATCAGCCACGGATAGAAAGCCGGTGCTGTGAGCTGGTAACCGCCAAATTATCAACAGCTAAGCGACTAAGGTTTCCCCCCATAGTGAAGCGCTATAGCTTGCAGTTGTTCGGGGGACACCAGAGGAAAGTCAGTACGTTCGCCATATTGAATATATGTCGCAAAGAAAAAGTTTGTTCCAGCGATTTTATCTAACTGTCGTACTAGTTCACTTCCAGTGCTGTTTGCCGTTAGGCAGCAACGGCTATACTGATTAATGACTTGGGACAAACTAGTTCCACTTTGAAGCAATAAAGCATCAACTTCGGCAAAATAAGCGGCACCAGACCAATAAACACGCATGTAAGCGCGCTTTCGCCACATGTCATTAGCGATCATGCTCAACTTACCTGGTTGGGAAATAGTATTAAGCCTCCCCCTTTCTAATCCCGCTTGTAGTTTATTAACAAAGGTTGCCTTGTCTATGACTTGGCTTTGTAACATAACAATATTTTGCATGTACGTTGCAAACCCTTCGTTTAACCAAAATGAAGGATAATCTAAGTAGGGAATATAAAGATGTGACAACTCATGATAAAGCGTCCAGTCATCAACAAAATCTTGTAGAGGCCACTCAGTGTTGACTTGTAGCCTTATTTTATTCGGCGCGCCCCTAATAACTTGGGCAAACGGTACTGGTTCGTTGGCATTGGGCTTCATCACCAGCTCAAATTTAATACGCTTCCCAGGGAGTTTACCTAACGATGACTCAACCGCTGTTGTGCCACTCACTATCCATCGCTGCAGCTTATGTTGCTCATCAGTCGGCGCGCCCCCCATATCAATGTCAACCTCTGTCGCAAAGACAGAGCCTAAATTACAGGCGGCTAATGTACCAAATAACAATAAAGAAACTGAATACTTGTAGTGGCGGCTCTTGCTTATCCTCTTTAGCATTTCATCTCCCTCTATCATGTATGGAGTGACCATCCTTAATGATTAAACTAAACCATTGCAGCTTCATGAATACTCTTATCCGGTTACGTTAAGCATCAGCCAGTAGATCACCTTAGTCGTCCTATAACAACGAGTGCATCTGCGGCAAACCTTTAGCACAGCTAGTAACGGTCAATGACTGAATCATAGACAGACGTGCGACTATGTCGAAATGCCTGCCCTTTAAACCAGTAAAGGGTTACAACTTAAACCCTGAAATGTGTCGCGCTAAACGTTGAGAGTTTTGCGCTAACGCCTGACCTATAGATGAAGCTTCTTTTGCAGCAACGAGTGCTAAATCGGCGCCTTCTTTAATAGCACTGGTACGGGTATCCATTGAAGCTGATACCTCTCTTTGCGCATCAACGCTCTGAGTTATTTGCCCACTGATCTGGACAATATCCTCAACATTACTCGCCAACGTCGCAATACTTTCGCTAACCAAACTTGCTTGCTCAACTCCTTCATTGGCCTGCATTGAACCTGACTCCATGGCCTTAACGGCTTGTTTTGCCCCCTCTTGAACTAGCTCTATCATAGCTTCTATCTCTTGGGTCGAAGACTGTGTGCGGCTAGCTAGCGTTCTAACTTCATCAGCGACCACAGCAAAACCTCTCCCTTGCTCCCCCGCTCTTGCCGCTTCTATCGCTGCATTTAGCGCCAGTAAGTTGGTCTGTTCGGCAATAGAGCGGATCACATTCACTACCTTACCAATATCAGCGCTATGCACTGCCAGTTGGTTAATCACTTCAGCGCCCGTGGCAACTTCTTGCGCTATTTTGTTAATCCCGCTCACGGTACCTGCGATCACGACTTTGCCGTTCTGGACCGATTGTTGTGCATCGGTTGTGACTTGGTTGGCATCTTGAGTACAGCGTTCAACACTATCGGCGGAGTGAACCATATCAGTGATAGCTTCTGCAACATTGTGGGTTTGCGCTTGTTGCTTTGTTAATGTGGTCTCTACATCTGCTGTTACCAATTGCATTTTATCACTGGCATTAACTACATCGACGCTGACTTGCTTAACCTCGGTGATGAGCGACCTTACACTCAGTAACATGTGGTTAAAAGCTTCGGCAATTTTTGATAACTCATCATTTCCAGTGACGTTTAAATCCGCCGTAAAATCACCTTTAGCGACTCGTGAAGTCAATGCCTCAATGGCGATTACCTTTTCAACAATTGCTTTGTAGATAACGGATAAAATAGTCACACCCGTAATAACGACCATTAACGCTGTAATGATGAGCCAAAACATATGCGAACGCTCGTTTTCAAGTCGATTCTTTATTTGCTGTTCAAGCACTTTTGCTGTCGTATCGGCTAACAGGATTAACGCTTCAGAGAGCTGACTTGATTGCGCATTAAACGCACTCAACGTGATGCTAAACTTATCGGGAGAAATAATTCTTTTATCAACTGTATCAACAAATTGCTCAACTAACTCTGCGGATTCAGCAAGCGCGATTTTTAATGGCAACATCTCCGTTTCTGCAACTGTTGCGGACAACCGATTGGTCCCTTTCTTTAATAAGATTTGTTGTTCCGCCAACCTTTTATTAAGGGCTACTATTTGGGTGTAAGATTGAGGGGTAAAACTACCATGGCGCAATATCTTCGACGAAAGAGATGTAACCAGCGAGTAATACTCCGTCATTTCAGCAATGCGAGTAATGTATAATTCAGCCAGATAAAAACCACTGGGTTCTCCGTCAAGCGCGACCCCTGATGAAGCCGAAATATCCTCTTTTGCGCTCGCAATACTGCCAGCCAATGTGTTCGCGCTATTCTGAGTGTTTCTGTCGAATTCAAGTGATAATTGTCGTAAAAAATTAACAGAATTGGCTTGCAGGTTCACTGTTGCTTCTTGCTCCTTTAGGCTCGTTAACGCCAGTTCTTTTAACTGACGGTAATTTTGCCAACCATTAGCTCGACTTTGACGATATGCATGTTCAATATCACTCAAATGCGTTAAAACAAACAGCCCTGCTATTTCATCATTGAGTAGGTTTAGTTCATTTTTTTGCTGCATAACGATTAAGCTGGCACCGAACATGAGAGGCAAAAGAGTAACAATCGCAAGAAGGGTGAACTTCTTCTTAAAGCTCAATCGGTTGGCTATTCGCATTCCAGCAGAAGTAAAGGCGTTCATTTAATGTCGAGTCCGTTCTATAACTAGTTGATAACAGCAGACCTGTCATTATCAACTTTTATTTCACAATACCGCTTTAAACTGAACGAAATAGTTCTGAACTTAATATTGGTCAATCTTGCAATATCGCTTTTCGATGACTAAGGGCATCAGGGCAATATTTATTCTATTTCTGCTTAAAAAAGAAAATTGCGCGTAGATTTATAGATAAATTGTTAGCCTGTAAGAGGTAGAGGATGATTAACAAACGATAAATTTAGCCTCAAAATGTGATTTTTTCATGATATTTCGCTTAAATTAGCGCTGAATGATAAAAATCGATAAAAAAAATGGAAAAGTATTGCTATACTTGCGCGGAATTTTAGAACGTAACTCCAATAGAGTAGAAAAATGACTGATTTATCAAAGTACAGAAACATTGGTATCTTTGCTCACGTTGACGCGGGTAAGACCACCACAACTGAGCGTATCCTTAAGCTTACCGGTAAAATCCATAAGATAGGTGAAGTTCATGACGGCGAGTCAACAACTGACTTCATGGAACAGGAAGCTGAGCGTGGTATTACCATTCAGTCTGCTGCTGTTAGTTGTTTTTGGAACGACCACCGTTTCAACGTTATTGACACCCCTGGCCACGTTGACTTCACAGTAGAAGTTTATCGTTCTCTTAAAGTTCTTGATGGCGGTGTTGGCGTATTCTGTGGTTCTGGTGGTGTTGAACCACAATCAGAAACTAACTGGCGTTATGCGAACGAATCAGAAGTTGCACGTATCATCTTCGTAAACAAGTTAGACCGTATGGGTGCTGACTTCTTACGTGTTGTTAAGCAAACTAAAGACGTACTAGCTGCTAACCCACTAGTTATGGTTCTTCCTATCGGTATCGAAGATGAGTTCTCAGGTGTTGTTGACCTGCTAACTCGTAAAGCTTGGATATGGGACGAAACTGGGCAAGCTGAAAACTACAAGATTGAAGATGTTCCAGCTGACATGGTTGACCAAGTTGAAGAATACCGTGAAATGCTTATCGAAACTGCTCTTGAGCAAGACGATGATCTACTAGAAGCATACATGGAAGGCGAAGAGCCATCTATGGAAGACATTCAGCGTTGTATCCGTAAAGGTACTCGTACAATGGACTTCTTCCCAACATACTGTGGTTCTGCATTTAAGAACAAAGGTATGCAGCTTCTTCTTGACGCTGTTGTTGATTACCTACCAAACCCAGTTGAAGTTGATCCACAACCTCTTACTGATGAAGAAGGTAATGAAACAGGCGAAGTTGCAACAGTTTCTGTTGACGAGCCATTAAAAGCATTAGCATTCAAAATCATGGATGACCGTTTCGGCGCCCTAACCTTCGTACGTATCTACTCAGGTAAGATCAACAAAGGTGACACCATCCTTAACTCGTTCACAGGTAAAACTGAGCGTGTTGGCCGTATGGTTGAAATGCAAGCTGATGAGCGTAACGAACTTGATTACGCACAAGCTGGTGACATCATCGCTATCGTAGGTATGAAGAACGTGCAAACTGGTCACACTTTGTGTGATGTTAAGCACCCTTGTACTCTTGAAGCTATGGTATTCCCAGAGCCAGTTATCTCTATCGCTGTTGCGCCAAAAGATAAAGGCGGATCAGAGAAAATGGGTATCGCTATCGGTAAAATGATTGCAGAAGATCCATCTTTCCGCGTAGAAACTGACGAAGATTCAGGTGAAACTATCCTTAAAGGTATGGGTGAACTTCACCTAGACATTAAGGTAGATATCCTTAAGCGTACATACGGCGTTGACCTAATTGTAGGTGAGCCTCAAGTTGCTTACCGTGAAACTATTACTCAGGTTACTGAAGATAGCTACACGCATAAGAAACAGTCTGGTGGTTCTGGTCAGTTCGGTAAGATCGACTACGTTATCCGTCCAGGTGAGCAAAACACTGGTTTCACTTTCAGCTCTTCAGTTGTTGGTGGTAACGTACCGAAGGAATTCTGGCCTGCAGTTGAGAAAGGTTTCGCATCTATGATGGATACCGGTACTGTTGCTGGTTTCCCTGTACTAGACGTTGAACTAGAACTAACTGATGGTGCTTTCCACGCAGTTGACTCGTCAGCTATCGCGTTCGAAATCGCTGCTAAAGGCGCATTCCGTCAGTCTATGCCTAAAGCCGGTGCACAACTTCTTGAGCCAATCATGAACGTTGACGTATTCAGCCCAGAAGACAACGTAGGTGACGTAATTGGTGACCTTAACCGTCGTCGTGGTATGATCAAAGACCAAATGGCTGGTGTTACTGGCGTTCGTATTAAAGCTGACGTACCGTTATCAGAAATGTTCGGTTACATCGGTTCACTACGTACTATGACATCTGGTCGTGGCCAATTCTCTATGGAATTCGCTCACTACGCACCATGTCCAAACAGTGTTGCTGAAAAAGTAATTGCTGAAGTTAAAGCACGTGAAGCTGCTGCTAAGAAGTAACTATTAAGTTAGTTATGACTCTTAACGAGTTTTAAGCTTTAACAAAAGCCTATAGATGCAAATCTATAGGCTTTTTTATTGCCGTCAAACAATCGCAGCAAGTTCAGCTCTAGCGCATAGTCAGCACTTCATGAAATTAATCCTAATTTTGTTGCATCACTCTCATATTTAGAATGCCGAGTTGCTTTAGTTGCCAAAGTCGATAAAGTACGCGCTCAGTTTCTAGGCTCAACATTATGACGACTCAATTATCCAAGCTTTTCACACTTATTTTCGCTCTCATTAGCTCTTTCCATACTCTTGCCAATCAAGAACTCAATAGCACTGTAAATCAACAGCTAAAGCCTAAACATTGGAGTGGCCTACCTCTGCTCGCAGACAAAGCATCTGAGCGCGGGTACCAATTACCCATTCCGGTTGGCGTCACGCTGTTTTACAACAGCATTGATGCTGATTATGAAGCCGTTAATGATTTTCAAGTGCAAGTTGATGGCGGCTTGCTTGGCCTAAGGGGCCCCAATGACTATGTAGTACCCGCTGAAGATGTCAGTATCACAGGCCGTGACAAAAGTATGCAACTAAAGGTCGATGCTTGGTTACTACCCTTTTGGAATGTCTATGGGATCTTAGGTTACACTGAAGGCCATAAGGATATTCGAGCTAAGCTCGATAATGTTGAAGGCCTTCCATGTGGTACCAGTTGTGATGGGCTCGTGCTACCTATCCCTATTAATTATACCGCGACCAACTATGGCATTGGTACAGTGCTAGCAGGACAGATAGACCCTATCGTAGGTGATACGCCTTTCACTATTATGGCCATTGGCGCAATCGTAAAAGCAAAGACTGATACGACAGACAGTTTAATAAAAACTAAACTGGCCTCAGTTCGTATCGGCCAACGTTTTGATATCGGGGCTGATAAACTCGCATGGTTTCTTGCTTTTAGCCACCAAAGCGTCAATCAGAATGTTACCGGTGATTACTCTTTTAAAGGGACTGAGCTCGCCCCTTTAATGGAAAACGTAAAATTCGATATCGATCTTGCTAAGCAAGAAACTAAAAATATCTCATTCAGCCTAAACTATGATTTTGGGTCCCAAAACGAATGGAATATCTATGCTGAATATGGCTTCCTCAACTGGAAACATTTAATCATTGGTATGGGTCGTCGATTCTAACTCGCACCATTGATGCTCATCATGATTCTAAGTTGATTAGCACTCAAAATTAGCAGCCATTCGTTTAATACTCACCAATGGCACACTGTGCTGATTTCGCTGCGCGCACAACTGTTGATGAACTAGATTTTTTGGTTGGCCGACCAATTCCACCTGGACTTTATAGCCCAGTGCAAGCGCTGCAGCGCAATAAGCTTGGTATTCCCAATGCTGCAGATTAGTATTATCGCAAATAACGATAGATACTCCTTCCGCCATTGCTTCGATAAACGCTGTTAAGTTTAACTGGTGATATCTAGATAGTAATTTGGGGTTAAACTGATACGCTCCCTCGCTATAAAAATAATGGTCGGTTGAGAATATGCTGCATTGCTTGTCAGGCTGACCCCCGTTGTCATCTTGTGCATAGGCAGTGGCAAACTCTTTTGCCCAGTAGCTTTTACCACTACCGGGTAGTCCACGCATAATGATGGCAAGCTTGTCCTCAACATGCTTATTAAACATATTAATTATCCAGCCTGTAATTGATCATTAACCACTTTACCTTGCAGAATTTGCTCCACCAATTTAGGCAGCACTTCACTCGCCTTTCCCTGTAAATGATATTGGAACTGGCTATGCCTATCAGCAGGCAACAAATTAATATCGACGGTTTGTGCCCCATGGTGATTAGCTGTATCAACAAACCCAGCTGCAGGATAGACAGTACCTGATGTACCAATTGCAATAAACAGATCACAGTTGTCTAATGCATGTTGAATTCGATCTAGGCCTATTGGCATCTCACCAAACCAAACCACATGAGGACGAAGTCTTTGCGCGGGAATACAACAAGTACAAGTATGCTCAGGGCCAAAAGGCTCTCTCAATAAAAATGTTTGCCTAGACCGAGGGCAGCGACCTTTTGAAAGTTCTCCATGCATATGCAGTAATCGCTTTGAGCCTGCTCTTTCATGAAGATCATCGATATTTTGTGTGACAACGAGTAACTTACCTTCAAATTCACGTTCCAGCTTAGCAAGAGCATCATGGCCAGCATTTGGCTCTATTCTACCATTATGGAATTGCTGCCAGCGTTCATTATAAAACTTTTCAACAAGTTTAGGGTTATTCTCATAGCCCTCAGGAGTCGCCACCTCTTCTATCTTATGCTCTTCCCACAAACCATCTTGATCTCGAAAGGTACGTAATCCAGATTCTGCCGAGATCCCGGCGCCAGTTAGTATCACTATCTGCTGGTACATCTACAGTCCTATTTCTTAGTATTGGTATTGCCATTTTGCCAAGGAAATAACGATTTTCACATTAGGCATTAGTATAAACGCTAATAACAATACAAAAAGTATGCTTAAATTGCTTGTTTTATATCAGCTTTATCGCTTTTATTTACATTAGATGGCTTATTACTATATCAAAGGTTTAAGTTTTCTAATTGTGCACATATAATGGATTGAATCCCCACATATGAACTGGCTCGAGTTAACAGGCCGTTCTGCAATCAAGAGAACAATAATGACAGATGGAAATCAAGCGCTAAAGAAAGCGGGTTTGAAAGTAACCTTACCACGAGTCAAAATTTTAGAATTGATGCAAGGACCAGAGAATCAGCATATCAGTGCTGAAGATCTCTATAAAAAGCTACTGGATTTGGGTGAAGAGATCGGCTTAGCGACGGTTTATCGAGTACTTAACCAGTTTGATGATGCAGGCATAGTGACTCGTCATCATTTCGAAAGCGGCAAAGCTGTGTTCGAACTTGCAACACAACACCACCATGATCACCTTGTATGTTTATCATGTGGCAAAGTCTTCGAATTCTCTGATGATATGATTGAACAACGTCAAGATGAAATTGCCATGAAGCACAACATCAAACTGACAAACCACAGCCTTTACCTTTACGGTGTTTGCACCAATGACAACTGTGAACATGGTGAGTCATAAAGTTTATTGAAATAAAAAAACCAGCTTAAAGCTGGTTTTTTTGTGGGTGATGGTTAACTAAATAACGCTTGGCTAAAGATATTTGTGAAAAACATTGACCTTGTGCCCCATAAACTTGTCTCGTCCACGCTCTTGCATGCCTAGTTTTTTTGCCACGCCTTCAGAGCCCCTATTACCAATGAGGATTAAAGCGATAGCTTCTTGTATATCGTAATCAATAAATTTAGATAACGCGGCGTCTCCCGCTTCAAAGCCAATCCCTTTGCCCCAATAAGCCGGTAAATAACGGTAACCAAGCTCTACTTCGCCGAACTCCTCAATGTACTTTGGGCCACAAAAACCTATCACTCTTGCATCAGCTTTGTGCTCTACCGCCCAACGACCATAGCCTAGCTGCTCATAACTACTCAAGATCATATTCTCCAAGATCTCTTCAGCCTGAGAAATATTAGTCATTGGCGCACCAGGGATATAGGTAAGGATCTCCGGGATACTGTTGAGTAAAAAGATAGCTTTAGTATCTTTTGACTCAAATCGCCGTATTATCAGCCTCTCGGTTTCAGCTATTATCACTTTAAACTCCTTGGTATTGCGCTATCCATATTACTGCAACATACAATTTGTTAAACATAGTATGCTTATCTGTATTCACGACTTTGTGACTATAATCGATACTAATATAACTAATTTCTATTTAAATTAGAAAGTATTAAAACAAGATTGCCTAATTGGCAAAAATGCCTTTCAATAAGACAATCCGCTATCAGGTGCTTAATAGTAAGGAATACTTATGACCATCATGCAAAAATTCTTTTGGATTATCGCTTCTTTGGGCAACTTGATTGCAGTCAATTTCGCCATTAGCCAAACAAGTATTGGTACCGTCTTATTACTCTTATTAACGATGAGCTACAGTATTATTGGCTACTTTGATATGTATCATAGTAAACATACGCTTAATCGCCTTTACCCTGTTGTCGCGCATATTCGCTACTTTCTTGAGTCATATCGAGTTGAAATTCAACAATACTTCATTGCCAATGATACCGAAGAGAAGCCTTTCAATCGCGAGCAACGCTCCCTTGTATATCAACGAGCAAAAAATGTCAGAGATACCATTGCTTTTGGTACACAGCGTGATCTACTTGAGGATAACTATTTAAGCCTATGGCAATCGCTACACCCAAGAGATGTTTTAGCCGATGCTAAACGCGTACGTTTTGGTGGGCCTGATTGTTTAAAGCCTTACGATGCTTCCTACCTCAACATCTCTGCCATGAGTTTTGGTTCATTAAGCTCAAACGCCATTGAAGCTTTAAACTTAGGTGCTCTAAAGGCTGGCTGTTATCACAATACCGGAGAAGGTGGTGCGAGTCCCTACCACTTAAAGCACCATGGAGATGTAGTTTGGCAAATTGGCTCAGGTTTATTTGGCTGTCGTGATGATGAAGGTAACTTTAACCCCGACACGTTCGCAGCGATGGCGACTCGTCCGCAAATAAAAATGATTGAAATAAAGCTCTCTCAAGGCGCGAAGCCTGGTCATGGTGGTGTATTACCAGCAGCAAAAATTACTGATGAGATTGCCGCTATTAGGCATATATCCAAAGATAAGGACTGTGTATCACCGGCAGTAAACCCTGAATGCACAACACCAAAAGATCTACTTAATTTTGTGGTAAAACTGCGAACATTAAGCGAAGGAAAGCCCATTGGCTTTAAACTTTGTATCGGTAATCCGGTTGAGTTTTTAGGCTTGTGTAAAGCGATGCTAGAAACAGGCATTACACCCGACTTCATTACGGTAGATGGAGCAGAGGGAGGTACAGGTGCTGCGCCTGTCGAGTTCTCTAACCGTTTAGGTATGATGTGTTTAGAAGGGGTCTATTTTACTCATAACGCACTTATAGGCGCAGGGTTACGAGATAAAATAAATATCATCGCGTCTGGTAAGACTGCATCCAGTTTTGATCTATTAGCAAAAATAGCCATGGGAGCTGATACCGTCAATGCAGCTCGCACCATGATGATGTCACTCGGTTGTATTCAATCTCGCCACTGTAATACCAATATGTGCCCTACCGGTATTGCCACTCAAGACCCTGCTCGAAGCAAAGCCATTAACGTTATTGATAAAAGTGAACGGGTGAAAAACTATCATCACAACACCATAGAGAGCTTTTTTGAACTCGTCGGCAGCATGGGCTTAGATAATCCGGCCAAGTTAATGCCCCATATGTTAAAAAAGCGCACTCCATATGGGCTATTAATGTCGGTAGGCAGCCTCATCGAGCCATTAAAAGAAAATGAGTTACTGCAAGAGAAGCACATTGAGGGACCTTGGAGCGACTGGTGGCGTATGGCAAGAAGTGATGATTTCTATAGTGAGGACACCTACATCTTGTCGCCGGCTGAGTTCTCTCGCGCCAAGCATGCTAGTCATCAACGAGATCAAATTCAGCCTAAGTAAATTTTACCTAAATTATAGTAAAACTGATAACCAAAAACTCATTGTAAACACACACAGTACTGTGGAAATTACCACAGTACTGGCTATTACCGTCTGTTGAGCTTGAACTTGCATCGCGACAAGATAAGCATTAATGCCAAGTGGAGAAGCGCTGAGCAATACCAGTACAGCGAGCATATCAGCTTCTAGATTGAACATTAAACCGAGCACATAAACAAAAGTGGGCAGCAAAATTAACTTAATCAACGAAGCCATTAAAGCCAACTTCCAATCCTTCGCTACTTTATAAAAACACAGGTTTGCTCCTAGCACGAACAGCGCACATGCTAATGCAGGTTGACTCAGTAAATGAATACCATTGACTAAGTTATCAGCTAAGGGGATTTGCAATAGATTGAGGATCAAACCTAAAGAGATACTCATCACGATAGGGTTAAACACAATACTTTTTACAAACGGCCCTGCCTTAAAATTAGCTTTGCTGCCACTTAACCCTAGAGTAAAGGTCAGCGAAAATAGTAACGCGCTATGAAAGGTAATAATAATAAATACATTTCCCATCATCTCCTGCCCTATCGCGCCAACGATAATCGGTAAGCCCACTAAGATAGTGTTTGAATAACTGCAGCCTAGGCCATAAGCCGCACTGTTAGCCATAGGTTGCGTTTGGCCTCTTCGTACATAATAGAAAAGTAAAAAGCCAATGCTATATGCAACTAAGACCGGTAAATAAAAACTAGCTAATGCTTTAATATCAAAGCTTTTGGTTAAGTCAGCTTGATACATATTTATAAATAGAAAAGCAGGAATGCTGAGATAGAAGGTAAATAAACTTATGCCACTGATCTGTTCTTTAGAAAAAACGGATCTGATGGTGAGTATATAGCCTAATACGGCCATAAATATGAGAGGAAAAACGATTGAAATAATGGCCATTACCGGTTTAATTTAGTCCAGGAAGAAGAAGTTGGAAATTTCTTGATTAAATTCCAATATAAAGATTAATAATTGTATCAAAATAACGGTAAGGATTTGGAAAGTTAAACGGATATTTTACACAGAGTACACGACATTGGTTCGATATCGAGGGACCTGACAAGGCTAGTAAACAAGCATCCGCTGCTACAAAAAGCCTAAATTAGCAAGGTAAACAAGCACACTTGGTGGAACACTAATTACTAGAAATATTCAAAGGGATGACATTGCAAAATATCTCTTTCTCAAACTGCTGCTCTAGCTTCTCTCTCCATGACTGTTTATTGATCGGCACCAGATAAAAATTCTCTCTAGATGTGTCCGTAACAAAAGCCAAATCATGGCGCATTAGTTCAAAATGTATATCGTTAACAAAATCGGCTGAGAAGTTCTGCCGCCCTGTTAACTGATTAATATCTTTGCGAGACAAAGAGACCCCTTCATTGAGCCCCTCGAATCTCAACCTCAACCAATCTGAAAACTCTTTCGCGCTGACCATAGACATAAAATCTACCTACAAGTTCCTCTATAGATAAATTAGGTATAACAGATCGCTGTTACATCGCCATATTTTAGACTGCTTTTTCCATTTTAATCACCAATAATTCTAATTAACCCTCTAATATAAACATTAAACTCTAAAAAAAAGAGAGCGAATTTTTAGAAACACACTAGTAAAGCGCAAATATTTGTCCTCTTAGATCTATGACTTAAACAACGTAAGTCCCTTGGGTTTACGACTTAAAGCGTGCCATAGCGTTTATCAACTCAGAAGACTGGGATTCAGTTTCTTGAATAGTTACAGCTAAAGATTGAGTTTGAGTTACCGTACCGGAAGCCATCTCATCAATCTCTACAATCTCTTGATTCATCTGTATTGCAGTGCTCGACTGCTGCGTGATAGTAGAGGAAATATCGACCATGTGCTGTTCAAGTTGCTCCATAGAAGTAAGAATAGTTTCAAACTCTGGAATAACTGCAAGTGTCGCAGCCTTGTTAGATTTTGTTTCTTCTAACCCTTGGTTCATTACGCCAACTGCATCTTTAGCCGTATTTTGCAGCTCAGCAACAATATCGTGAATTTGAGTCGTTGAAGTCTGAGTTCTAGAAGCCAAGTTACGTACTTCGTCAGCGACAACAGCAAAACCACGCCCTTGCTCGCCCGCTCTTGCTGCTTCAATAGCCGCATTTAACGCTAATAGATTAGTCTGCTCAGCGATTGCACCGATAACATTAACAACTTCACCTATTTTGCTAGTATCTTGCTCCAATGCCGCCACTACGTCCGTCGCCTGTTGGATCTGATCAGCTAAAATACCCATCCTGTCATTAACTGTTTCAATATTAGCGACCCCACTTGCAACCCCCTGCTTAGTTTCAGATGCGATAGCAGAGATATCTTGTGCACGACCAGCAACATGTTCACTAGTCTGCGCCATTTCCACAGATGCACTAGCTACATTCGCTAGCTGTGCTTTTTGTTGACCAACGATGGCATTAGTTTCTGCAGTTGACTGTAAGCTATTTCGAGAGTTCTGGTAGAATTTATTCGCTAATGAACTTGATTCATTAACCATCACCTGGATTTTACTCACAAAATCATTAAACGCTTCCGAGAGCTTGCCGAGTTCATCCTTTCTATTAATGTTTAACCTACGGGTTAGATCTGCATCTCCTTGGCTTATTGAATGCATCGCCTGCTGTAACTGTTGCAAAGGTTTAAGTTGCCATTTGATCAATAGCCACATAAATAACGCTATCACACAGCTGAATATAACTGAGTGCAAAATATTGTCTCTTACTGCATCGTCAACGGGGGCTATAATAGCGCTTTCTGGCAACATAACTGCGACATTCCAATGCACCTCAGGGAGTGCACGCTCATAAGGTTGCAAAAATACCCGGTACTGCTGATTATTCCACTGCACGATATGTTCTTTATCGTTTCTAGCGTTATAAGCCTGCCACATAGTGCCGAATCCTTCAGCACCATGTTGTTTATAATTTTCATCTATCGCGGCCATGTCTAACGTACTCAATCCATTAGACATCATCTGATTGACCATATCAGGGAAGTTAACCAGTAAGCCACTGTCACTTACAACAAATACAGCAAGTCCTGGATATACACTCTGCAGTGCGGCAAACTCTCGATTCACTTGCTCCAAATCCAAATCTAATCCTACGGTACCAATTAGATTACGCTGTTGGTCATATGCTGGTGCTCTAAAGGTTAAAAGAATTTCACCATCGGCATCTAAGTAGGGATCATTGACATAGTGATTCATCTGACTTAGAAACTCTTGCCAAAAAGGTCGCTGATTTATGTAGTAATCGGGATCTTTGTTTTTACTGTCATGATCAAAATACTCCCAGGTAGCAGTCGTTGTAAAAAATAAGCTAACCAAAGATGTGTCTGATCTAATTAGCGACTGAAAATAATCACTAACTGGGGCCAACATCTCATGTTCTTCATATTTCAAGCCACGATCTTGTATCGATTTAATCGCTGCGGTGGTATTTGGATGAGTAAAAACCGCATCTAGTTGGTTGGTGCGCGAATACAACATATGATCGATCTTACCGGTCAATTGCTGTAATACCCTTTCAACTTCTTCATTTAATGCGACCGCAGACTCTTGGCGTACCTGATAGCTTTTTAGAATAGAACTACCGAGTGTTATCAAAGTTAAAGTAAACAGTAGACCTGCAATGAATTGCCTTACCATACTCTGTTGAAGAAAAGCCATTTAACCCGATCTCCGTTATTATAATTGTGATTTTACGTTACAGTGCCTTAGGAGTTGAACAGCAAAATAGGCTGCCAAAATACAGATATAATAATCTTATGCCAATCAGTATATGAAGTTGATCTACGCAGAATGCTTTTTGCAAACTAATTCAATGCGAGTAATGACATAATACTTATTCTCATATGAATTTATTCAACGCAATAGTAGGTAGCAAAAACACTCCTTACTGGCGAGTTTTGCAGTTCTGATACAGCGTTAATTAACTTAAACCTAGTTCTACTATGCCCTTCATTCATTAACTTTCTTCAAAACCGTTAAACTCTCGCTGAGCGATCAAATCTTTATACTGGTTGGTATTATTCCTAAGCGATAACCTTGGTATGATTTTGTAGCATAAGCACAAAACATCATTCACATACAATATACACTCTACCGTTGTACGTTACTAGCGACAAAAAACCTATACCCTTGAATTAAAATCAATATTTAATAATGACAACTAAACATTTATCAACTTTTAGTACGCCATAATGGCTAAAAGGTAGCGTTGCTCTCTAAGTATGATAGGTATAATCAGCGTGATATAACGCAGCAATCTGAGTAAATCATTGTATCTATTGGTATTGATATTAGAAGCTTTAGTGCCAGTCTTAGAGAGGGAATGCTATATGACCGAAATTCAGTTTGTTACTCCCATAAAAAAGCCGCTCTAAAGAGCGGCTTTTAATAAAACTAGGTTATTACCAACCCGTTTTAGTACGTAAAGCTTTACCGATGTCAGCAAGAGAGCGCACAGTAGTTACGCCTGCAGCTTCTAGAGCTGCAAACTTATCTTCCGCAGTACCTTTACCACCAGCGATAATTGCCCCCGCATGACCCATACGCTTGCCTTCCGGTGCAGTTACACCAGCAATGTATGAAACAACAGGCTTAGTTACGTTAGCTTTAATGTATTCAGCCGCTTCTTCTTCAGCAGTACCACCAATTTCACCAATCATCACGATTGCTTCAGTTTGTGGATCGTTTTGGAACATTTCCAATACGTCGATGAAGTTAGTACCAGGGATAGGGTCACCACCAATACCTACACAAGTAGATTGGCCAAAACCTTCATCAGTCGTTTGCTTAACTGCTTCGTACGTTAATGTACCAGAACGTGAAACAATACCGACTTTACCAGGCTTGTGGATATGACCAGGCATGATACCAATCTTACACTCACCAGGAGTGATAACACCTGGACAGTTAGGACCGATCATACGCACGCCAGTCTCTTCAAGCTTAACTTTAACTTGAAGCATATCTAACGTTGGGATCCCTTCAGTAATACAAACGATTAGCTCAATGCCACCGTCGATTGCTTCTAGGATTGCATCTTTACAGAAAGGTGCAGGCACGTAGATAACAGTAGCAGTAGCGCCAGTTGCAGCGACAGCATCTTTAACAGTATTAAATACTGGAAGACCTAAATGAACTTGTCCGCCTTTTCCTGGAGATACACCACCAACCATCTGAGTACCGTAAGCGATAGCTTGCTCAGAGTGGAAAGTACCTTGACCGCCAGTGAAACCCTGACAGATTACTTTAGTCTCTTTATTGATTAATACAGACATTATTTGCTCTCCGCAGCTTTAACGACTTGCTCAGCTGCATCAGTAAGACTTGTAGCAGCAATGATGTCTAGATCAGAGTTAGCAAGAACTTCACGACCAAGATCAGCGTTAGTACCTTCAAGACGAACAACAACAGGTACTTCAACGCCAACTTCTTTAACAGCGCCAATGATGCCTTCAGCAATCATGTCACAACGAACGATACCGCCAAAGATGTTCACAAGAACAGCTTTAACGTTTGAGTCAGACAAGATAATCTTGAATGCTTCAGCAACACGTTCTTTAGTCGCTCCGCCGCCAACATCTAGGAAGTTAGCTGGCTTGCCACCATGTAGGTTTACGATATCCATCGTACCCATTGCTAGGCCTGCACCGTTAACCATGCAGCCAACGTTTCCGTCTAGTGCTACGTAGTTAAGCTCAAACTTAGCCGCGTGAGCTTCACGAGCATCATCTTGTGATGGATCGTGCATTTCACGGATTTTAGGTTGGCGGAAAAGTGCGTTACCGTCGATACCGATCTTGCCATCAAGACAGTGAATGTTACCTTCGTCTGTGATTACAAGCGGGTTGATTTCAAGCAGTGCGAAATCATGATCTTCAAACATTTTCGCTAAGCCCATAAAGACCTTAGTGAACTGCTTCATTTGAGTTGGAGTTAGACCCAACTTAAAACCAAGATCACGAGCCTGGTATGGCTGTGGACCTGTTAGCGGGTCAATAATTGCTTTGTGAATGAGCTCTGGCGTTTCTTCTGCCACAGTTTCAATTTCAACGCCGCCTTCAGTTGATGCCATAAACACAACACGTTGTGTAGCACGGTCAACAACAGCACCTAAGTACAATTCATTTGCAATGTCAGTACAGCTTTCTACTAAGATTTTAGCAACTGGCTGACCCTTCTCATCAGTTTGGTAAGTCACTAAGTTCTTACCTAACCAATTTTCAGCAAACGCTCTTATCTCTTCTTTATCGCCAGTGACTTTAACGCCACCTGCTTTACCACGGCCGCCTGCGTGTACTTGACACTTAACAACCCACATATCACCGCCAATATGGCCTGCAGCTTCAACAGCTTCTTGAGCTGTATCACATGCAAAACCTTCTGACACTGGTAAACCATATTCGGCAAATAAAGATTTTGCCTGATACTCATGCAAATTCATGATGATCTATCCATTATACTTCTTGTCAATTTTTCAACAGGCCCTATTGGGCCTGCAACGAGGGTATTGTCTGCCTTAACCTTAAAGGTCAAGTAACAGACGAGTTGGGTCTTCTAGGAAGTCTTTAATAGCAACCAAATAACCAACCGACTCACGACCATCTACGATACGGTGGTCGTAAGAGAGTGCGAGGTACATCATAGGCAGGATTTCAACCTGACCATTAACTGCCATTGGGCGATCTTTGATGGCATGCATGCCTAAAATCGCGCTTTGTGGCAGGTTCAAAATTGGGGTAGACATCAATGAACCGAATACACCACCGTTAGTCACAGTAAAGTTACCGCCAGTCATGTCAGCAACGGTTAATTTACCGTCACGTCCTTTAAGTGCAAGCTCACGAACATTACGCTCGATATCAGCTAGACTCATCTTATCGGTATCACGCAGAACTGGAGTCACAAGGCCACGTGGCGTTGAAACAGCAATACTGACATCAAAATAGTTGTGATAAACAATTTCATCGCCGTCAATAGAAGCATTAACTTCTGGGAAGCGTTTAAGCGCTTCTGTCACTGCTTTAACATAGAAAGACATAAAGCCTAAACGGATACCATGACGCTTCTCAAAAATCTCTTGATACTGCTTACGGATATCCATAATTGGCTTCATGTTAACTTCGTTAAACGTGGTTAGCATGGCAGTAGAGTTTTTAGCTTCTAGTAGGCGATTAGCAATCGTCTTGCGAAGGCGTGTCATTGGTACACGCTTCTCGCTACGATCAGCAAGCGGCGCAGCTACCGCAGCTGGAGCGCTTGCAGGCGCTGGCGCGGCTTTAGCATTCTTAACGAAAGCTTCAACGTCTTCTTTAGTAATGCGTCCGCCAACACCTGTTCCTTTAACCGCGGCAGCATCAACATTATGCTCAGCGATTAAACGACGCACTGATGGGCTTAGCGCATCACTTGTCTCTTCAGCTTCTGCTGGAGTTGCCGCTTCTGCTTCAGCTTTAGTTACTTCTTGACCAGCAACTGCGCCAGCAACAAAGTTAGCGATAACCGCTTCACCTAAAACAGTCTCGCCCTCTTCCGCAAGGAATTCAGCAATTTGACCATCTTCAGGTGCAACAACTTCAAGTACTACTTTATCAGTTTCAATATCAACAAGGATTTGATCACGAGAAACTTGCTCGCCAGCTTGAACATGCCAAGTAGCAATAGTTGCATCAGCAACAGATTCTGGCAGAACGGGTACCTTAATTTCGATACTCATGGATAACGATCCTTTTTATATAATGTCTATTACTACAGCTTTAATGCGCTGCTAATTAACGATTCTTGTTGCTGAGCGTGCAATGCAGGGTAACCACATGCTGGCGCAGCTGAAGCTTCACGACCGGCATAACTCAATTGAGCTCCTGCTGGGATAACGCTCCAGAAGTGATGTTGGCTACAATACCAAGCACCCTGATTTTGTGGCTCTTCTTGGCACCAAACAAAATCTTTAACGTGAGCATAGTCAGCAAGTGCTGCGGCAGCTTCTTCATGTGGGAACGGGTAAAGCTGCTCCACACGAATAAGTGCGACGTTATCTTGACCTTCTTTGCGACGACGCTCTAGTAGCTCAAAGTAAACCTTACCGCTACAGAACACGACTCTTTCGACTTTACTCGCGTCAAGTTCATCTATTTCACCGATAACATTCTGGAATGTACCTTCAGCAAGCTCTTCCATGCTTGAAACGGCTAATGGATGACGCAGCAATGATTTAGGTGACATAACGACAAGTGGGCGACGCATTGGACGAACAACTTGGCGACGCAACATGTGGTAAACCTGTGCCGGTGTCGATGGCACACAAACCTGCATATTGTGATTCGCACAAAGCTGTAGGAAACGCTCTAGACGTGCACTTGAATGCTCTGGTCCCTGACCTTCATAACCATGAGGCAGCAACATAGTCAGACCACATAAACGGCCCCACTTTTGCTCACCAGATGATAAGAACTGATCAATAACGACCTGGGCACAGTTAGCAAAATCACCAAACTGCGCTTCCCAAAGTGTGAGTCCACCAGGTTCTGCAGTGGCGTAACCATATTCAAATGCAAGTACTGATGCTTCAGATAGAACAGAGTCGGTAAGGTCGATTGGACCTTGGTTATCAGCAATATTACGCAGTGGCATGTATGCCGTTGCGTCATTTTGATTATGCAGTACAGCATGACGATGGAAGAAAGTACCACGGCCTGAATCTTGGCCGGTAATGCGGATACGTTTCTTATCTTCAAGAATTGACGCGTAAGCTAATGTCTCAGCAAAACCCCAATCTAACAATTTCTCACCTGAAGCCATCAATAAACGATCTTTATAGATCTTGGCAACACGAGATTGCAGCTTATGGCTTTCAGGAACATAGCTGATTTTTTCTGCTAGGTTCTTGATTCTGTCCATCGACATATGCGCGTCGTAGTCATCATTCCACTCTGCGCCAATGTAAGGTGTCCAATCAACAGAATGTAACGTCATAGGACGCCACTCTTTGACGACACAATCACCATCATCTAACGCGTCACGGTAAGCATTTACCATAGAGGTTACGTCATCCGCACCCATTGCGTTTTCGGCAATAAGTTTGTCGGCGTAAATCTTTCTTGGTGTTGGATGCTTCTTAATTTTTGCATACATCAGTGGCTGAGTTGCACTCGGCTCATCCGCTTCGTTATGACCATGACGGCGATAACAAACCAGATCAATGACCACATCACGCTTAAATTCGTTACGGTAATCAACAGCAAGTTGTGACACGAAAGCAACCGCTTCAGGGTCGTCAGCATTCACGTGGAAAATTGGCGCCTGTACCATCTTAGCGATATCGGTACAATATTCCGTAGAACGTACATCTTCAGTTAGGTTAGTCGTGAAACCAACTTGGTTGTTGACAACGATACGAATTGAACCGCCAACCTTGAAGCCACGAGTTTGCGACATGTTAAAGGTTTCTTGAACGATACCTTGACCCGTAATCGCTGAATCACCATGAATGGTAATTGGCATCACTTGCAGGCCAGTATCACATTGGCGTCGATCTAAACGAGCGCGTACAGAGCCAATAACCACTGGATTGACGATCTCTAAGTGAGATGGGTTAAAAGCAAGTGCAAGATGGACATTCCCGCCTGGTGTTTCAAAGTCAGATGAAAAACCTTGGTGATACTTTACATCACCACTACCGTTAAGCTCATCACTGTGCTTACCAGCAAATTCATCAAACAATTCCGACGGTTTCTTACCAAGAATGTTAACTAATACGTTAAGTCTACCGCGATGCGCCATACCGATAACCACTTCTTTGGTACCAGCATCACCCGCACGATAAATAATTTCACGCATCATAGGTACAAGCGCATCACCACCTTCAAGTGAGAAACGTTTTGCACCTGGGAACTTAGCACCAAGGTATTTTTCCATACCTTCTGCGGCATTAAGCCCTTCTAGAATTCGAGTTTTATCAGTTTTTGAGTAGTTGGCAGCACCTAAAGATGGCTCAAGACGTTGCTGGATCCAACGCTTTTCATCTGTATCGGTAATGTGCATATACTCAGCGCCAATCGAGCCACAGTATGTTGCTTTCAGCGCTTTTACCAGATCAACTAACTTCATGGTGTCGCCACCATGTGCAAATGAACCGGTATTAAATTCACGCTGCATATCATCGCTATCTAGACCATGGAAAGCAGGGTCTAATTCAGAAACGGTATCGCGTTTCCAAATGTCTAGCGGATCCAAGCTCGCGTTCTGGTGACCACGAAAACGGTGCGCGTTAATTAGCTGTAGGACTTTAACTTGTTTTGCATCGACTTCATGATCGGTCACTTTTGGTGAGCCTTTCTGACGTCCGTCTAATGCAAGACTACGAAAATAGTCACGTACTTTAGAGTGGGCAGCTTCAGGCACTTCACTAGAGGTACCATTCACTAGAGGGAGGTTATCAAACACGACTCGCCAGTCTTCTGTTACTGACTGTGGGTCATCTTGATAGGCTTCATACATCTCTTCTACATAGGTCGAATTCGCGCCATTAAGATGAGACGATTCGAGCCAGGCTTTCATGATGCCTTGGTGCATTTCTATTCCTTTCAAACTTATACACGTGCTTAGCCAAAGTCATAAATACAGATAGTTCGAGCAAACCCAAATTGTCTGTAATCTCTGTAGCCCCTAGAGTTCCAGATTATCTTTATATTGTCTTCCGTGACACAAAAAGAGTCACTTCCAATAAAGAAAGTGACTCTCATAGAGCTATATCAATATCGGCTCTTTATACTGCATTAAATGGCTCTCTTCAGAAGCATAGACTTGATGTGTCCAATTGCTTTTGTCGGATTCAGCCCTTTAGGACAAACGTCAACACAGTTCATGATGCCATGGCAGCGGAATACACTGTATGCATCATCAAGCTCTGACAAACGCTCTTCAGTCGCGGTGTCGCGGCTGTCGATCAAGAAGCGGTATGCGTGTAGCAAGCCACTTGGACCGATGAACTTATCAGGGTTCCACCAGAATGACGGACAAGCTGTAGAACAACATGCACACATAATACACTCATAGAGTCCATCTAAATGCTCACGCTCTTCAGGAGATTGCAGATGTTCACGCGCAGGCGTTTTTTCATCATTAATCAAATACGGCTTAATCTTTTCATACTGAGTGTAGAACTGAGTTAAGTCGACGATTAAGTCGCGCACTACAGGCATACCTGGTAGCGGGCGGATCTCTATCTTCTTGTTCTTGAAGGTAGAAACAGGCGTGATACACGCTAATCCATTTTTACCATTCATATTGACACCGTCACTACCACACACACCTTCACGGCATGAACGTCTAAATGACAATGTTGAATCTAACTCTTTCAGCTTCATCAATGCATCAAGGACCATCATATCGGTACCTTCATCCACTTCTAAAGTGTAATCCTTCATGTATGGCTTAGTATCTACATCAGGATTGTAGCGATAAACTGCAAATTCCAATTTCATCGTCGCGACTCCTTAGTAAGTACGTTTGATAGGCGGGAATGCATCACGAAGCTTAGGCTCCATGTTCACATCACGCTTAGTCATTAGCTCGGTAACTGGGTCATATACGCTGTGGCATAACCAGTTTTCATCATCACGGTCTAAGAAATCTTCACGTGAATGCGCACCACGACTTTCCGTACGGAAGTTAGCTGCGGTTGCAGTTGCAATCGCTGTGGCCATCAAATTATCAAGCTCTAAACATTCGATACGTTGAGTATTAAACTCAGATGAATTGTCAGACAGCTTGGCATTCTCTAAACGGGTACGAATTGCTTTAAGCTCTTTAAGGCCTTCAGCCATTGCGTCACCACTTCTAAATACAGAGAAGTTAAGCTGCATACAAAGTTGTAGATCTTTACGGATAACCGCAGGATCTTCACCGTCTTTGTTGCTTTCCCAACGATTCAAGCGAGCTAGCGATGATTCGATATCAGCATCTGAAGCATCTTTAGGATTAGGTGTTGCATCAAGTGCTTTACCTAAGTGTTGACCCGCTGCTCGCCCAAATACCACTAAATCGAGTAGTGAGTTACCACCTAGACGGTTAGCGCCGTGCACTGACACACAAGCAATCTCACCCACAGCGAATAAACCAACGATATCTTCTTCAGTGCCGTCGTCATTTTGACGAAGAACCTGACCACTTACTTTAGCTGGCAAGCCACCCATCATATAGTGACAAGTCGGTAATACTGGAATTGGACCATCAGCAGGATCGATATGGGCGAATGTACGAGACAATTCACAAACACCTGGAAGACGCGCTTCAAGGGTTTCTTTACCTAAGTGATCAAGTTTTAGTAAACAGTGCGGACCTAATGGACCGTCAAGACCACGACCTTCGCGGATTTCAGTCATCATTGAACGTGCTACCACGTCACGAGATGCCAAATCTTTAGCGTTTGGAGCATAACGTTCCATGAAGCGCTCGCCGTCTTTGTTCAGCAGGTATCCGCCTTCACCACGACAACCTTCAGTCACAAGAACACCCGCTCCAGCAATACCTGTTGGGTGGAACTGCCACATTTCCATGTCTTGCATTTGAACGCCAGCGCGCATCGCCATACCCACACCGTCACCAGTGTTAATATGTGCGTTAGTGGTAGATGCGTAAATACGCCCTGCTCCACCAGTCGCTAGGATGGTTGCCTTGGCTTTAAAGTAAACGATTTCGCCAGTTTCAATTTCGATTGCAGTACAACCGACGATGACACCGTCTTCGTTTTTAACTAAATCGAGTGCGTACCACTCTGAGAAAACTTCAGTCTTATGTTTAACATTTTGCTGGTATAAGCAATGAAGAAGCGCGTGACCAGTACGGTCAGCCGCTGCTGCGGTACGTGCAGCTTGCTCGCCACCAAAGTTTTTAGACTGGCCGCCGAATGGGCGTTGGTAAATAGTACCGTTTTCAAATCGAGAGAAAGGTAGACCCATTTGCTCAAGTTCGATGACCGCTTCCGGTCCGGTTTTACACATAAATTCGATAGCTTCTTGGTCACCGATAAAATCAGAACCTTTCACAGTATCGTACATGTGCTGTTCCCAGTGATCTTCATGGGCATTACCCAGCGCTACGGTAATACCACCCTGCGCAGATACTGTATGAGAACGAGTAGGGAAAACTTTAGATAACAGCGCGCAGCTCTTACCTTCTTTAGAAATTTGTAGTGCCGCGCGCATACCTGCGCCACCAGCGCCGATAACAACCGCGTCAAATTCGCGAACTGGAATACCCACTTAAACACCCCACACTATCAAAATGCCTGCTGCCAAATAAGAGAAGGCTGCTACGACAAAAACAAACTGAAGTACACCACGTAGAGACACACACTTAACGTAATCGGTAAGTACCTGCCAAATACCAATCCATGAATGGACTAGAATCGCAACCAGTGCGAGAAGTGTGAAGACTTTCATTGGCAGAGCACTGAACAACCCGTGCCATGCATCATAAGTCAGTGGAGAGCTACATGCGATAAAACCAACCATAAAAATAGTGTAACAGGCTAGAATTACTGCACTTGCACGTATAAGAATAAAGTCATGGACACCGCTGCGACCAAGACTTGCTGCATTTGTTACCATACCCAAATCCCCGCAATGATTGAAAACACTACTGACAATGCAATAGCGACTTTAGCTGAAGTTAATCCTGAAGAGAGTTCTTCCCAGTAACCGGCATCCATCACTAAGTGGCGCAAACCCACTATCAAGTGATAACCCAGTGCAGTAAGAATTCCCCAAACGATAAACTTAACGATAAAGCTATCAAAAAGAGATTGGACGCCAGCAAAACTTTCCGCGGATGCTAATGACTCATTAAGCAACCAGATAAGGATACCGACAGCAAACAACATAATAACGCCCGATACACGATGTAGGATGGACGCGATGGCCGTTGCAGGAAACTTTACAGTCTGCAGATCTAAATGGACAGGTCTTTGCTTTTTCACGTTCTGCTCACTCTGCTCAATTGAGCTAATTTTTGTTATACGAACCGCTTTTGCTTGGATCTTCATCCGTGAACTAGGTCACAGTTTACGCCCTTCACAAAAGAAAACTTTAAACAAACATTTAACAGTTTAGTGAGCACTAATTAAGTATGTAAAAAAGTGATAACTATTCGCTAATGTCTGCAGCTCATCTGAGCCGCAGCAAGTATACGTGGGTGAAATGTCAAATACAAACATCACATTATGGAAATATAGTTTTTTTGGTAAAAAAATCTGCCAAGTGGCTGTTGCAACAAGTGGTTACACTTGGATAAGACCATGGTCTAAGAAATTTAAACGCTTATTTAAATTGAAATGTGACCCAGATCCACTGTAAAGTATTGGCGTTTGATAAGCCGCACTCAATAAGAATGAAGTAAGGAGAATGGGGTATGGCTGAAAATATAGCCAAGTTAGAGCTACCAGGGAATGATTCAATCGATCTGCCGATCAAAAAAGGAACGGCAGGATTTGATGTAATTGACATCAGTAAACTAGGTAGTAAGGGGCACTTTACCTTCGATCCAGGATTTCTCGCGACAGCCTCCTGTGAATCAGCAATTACTTATATCGACGGCGCACAAGGGATCCTGCTTCACCGCGGTTACCCAATTGGCGAGTTGGCCGTGGACTCTGATTATTTAGATCTATGCTATTTGTTGCTTTACGGAGAGCTTCCGAATAAAGCACAGTACGAATCATTCGTACATATGGTTAAGAACCACACTATGGTGAATGAGCAACTTGCAGCCTTCTTTAGAGGTTTCAGACGTGATGCTCACCCAATGGCAATGCTATGTGGTGTTACTGGTGCCCTATCGGCATTCTACCAAGACTCTTTGGATGTGAATGACGAACGTCACCGTGAAATCGCAGCCTTCCGTTTGGTCTCTAAGATGCCGACTATTGCTGCAATGTGTTACAAGTACTCAATTGGTCAACCATTTGTCTACCCACGTAACGACCTAAGTTACGCTGGTAACTTCCTAAGCATGATGTTTGCTGTGCCGTGTGAAGAGTACAAAGTTAACCCAATCGTTGAACGTGCTATGGATCGTATCTTCATCCTACATGCCGATCACGAACAAAATGCATCAACGTCAACTGTTCGTTTAGCAGGTTCATCTGGGGCTAACCCATTTGCTTGTATCGCTGCGGGTATTGCGTCTCTTTGGGGACCAGCTCATGGTGGCGCAAATGAAGCTTGTTTAAACATGCTTGAAGAGATTGGCAGTGTTGATCGCATTCCTGAGTTTATTGCACGTGCAAAGGATAAAGAAGATCCTTTCCGTCTAATGGGCTTCGGACACCGTGTTTACAAAAACTTCGACCCTCGTGCAAAAGTAATGCGCGAAACATGTCATGAAGTGCTTGCTGAGCTAAACGTCAATGATCCGCTGTTAGATGTTGCAATGGAACTTGAACGTATTGCACTAGAAGACGAGTATTTCGTCTCTAAGAAACTTTATCCAAATGTTGATTTCTACTCAGGGATCATCATGAAGGCTATTGGTATTCCAACTAGCATGTTCACAGTACTATTCGCCCTAGCGCGCACAGTCGGTTGGATTGCTCACTGGAAAGAGATGCTCGACCAGCCTGGTCACAAGATCAGCCGTCCTCGTCAGCTATACACTGGTGATGCAGAACGTAGCTTTATCGCTAAAGACAAACGCGGCTAATAACTCTGGTTTGAGTTATTAACCCTAAAAGGCACTCATCGAGTGCCTTTTTTATTGCCAGACATAGCATGTTCACCCAGTTATAGTTCGCCCTAGCGCGCACAGTAGGTTGGATTGCACATTGGCAAGAGATGCTAGATCAGCCTGGTCACAAGATCAGCCGTCCGCGTCAGTTATACACTGGTGATGCAGAACGTCTTCTCATCATGGAAAGTGTTGCTAAAAACAAACGCGGTTAATCAGCTAGTTTCTTAATAGGAAAAGGCACTCATCGAGTGCCTTTTTTATTGCATGACATAGCATGTCCACCCCGTTATGGTTCGCCCGCCGAGCATCAGTGGTTACGATAAGCGGCGGTGGCGGTGCTGCTGCTGCTGAACAGGATATTTGCATGTATTGACGCATAGAAATGAACGGTTGACCGCTGGTGCAGACGCGACTATCTCTCTTCACTCAGCACTCAGCACTCAGCACTAACTATAAAAGTTAACTCTGAACACTTATTCTTGATGGTAGAGCGCATATTTCAGAATATAAATCTGCTCAACGACTCGGTTTTCGATACTAAGAATAACCGAGTCGTCGGACAGGCTGCAGTATTTCTAGCTTTTTAGATATACAATCTCGTGTAAACTGCTTTCGTTATAAACCTTGGTTTTATTATTCCGAGTAACAGTTAACACCTCTTCACCAATATAACGATATACATCTTCACCCGGTAGCAACTTGCCCTCTTCTATCATCACAATATCAGCAAGCTTAACGTTTAAGGTGAAGCTTACATCGTCCTTTGTCCCAGATAAGGTGAACTCTTTTGCAAATGTATAACCCATCGTTTCATCAGTCATTGTTGCGTTTACTTCGCCATCAAAACTAACAGGGTTGTCTCCATCTCTTGCATCTGTAGGAGTCATTAACAAGCTATCTTCGGTGGTCACCAAAGCAATGGGCATACCGACAGTATCATCGTCATTCATAAACATCGCATAGTCGATAGATATGTCAGGAGTATGAACTTTACCCCAGTACCAGTTTTTGAAAGTACCCGCTAGATTTTTATCCCCCCAATTATGATCGTGGTAACCCACACCTTTAACCTTAGTGGTTTGACCATCTTTGTAGATCTCCCCTTCGATAACGCCAGAAGGCACTGCAACCGTCCAAGGTAACGGGAATGGGACACCCTCGGTAGTAAACGGATGATTCTTTTTGCTTAGGCGAAGCTTTGCTCCATATCCCTCAATCAAAGTATAGATTTCATAATAGTCACCACAGTCACGGCAATACTCCTCGCCAAAGGTAACATCACATTTGTCGTAACTAGTTGTCACTTCACCTTCAGAATAGATCGTCATTTTCCAAATATCGGGCTTACCTTGAGGGTATATGTTCAACCTTACTGAAGGCGCTCGAGGCTTAAGTCTCGTATCGTTAAGTGAGTACATCACCACGATGTGGTCACCATTATCAAGATGCGCATCGAAATACCACCACTCAAAATGTTCTTCCCTGTTCGAAATTGGAAAGTCGATATGTGTTGCATCAGCTTTAACATAATTATTCATTTTTATGCCTCTTATAGTTAAAAAGTAGATAAATATACAATTTGAAAAAGTCCGAATACGCTTGAGAGATAGGCTTCTTTCACAGGAATAAATCACTGTTAAAGTTATCTTCCGGGCCTAATCACGGTGTTCAAGAATATAAACTTCGATGTCATTTCAATTTAATCAACTCTCTCCTGTTATTTGATAGTCAATCTTTCCGTATTTACCGCTACGAAAGTCCTCGTAAGCCTGACCAATTTCTTCAACGGTGTTCATAACAAAGGGCCCGTGAGATACTATTTTCTCTTCATAAGGTTCACCACCAAATAACAGAATCTCTAGTTCTTTACTTGCCTTATTGGAAATAGTAATACCTGTATCATTGCTATCAAAAACGACTAATTCTCTTGCACTAATCTCAATATCGTTGAAGTGTGCATTTCCATTAGGTAAGTAACCGCCATACTCTAATCCTTCGAGAGTCTTCAATTCTATCGATGCTTTACCAGACAACTTTATGTGCCAAATGAATTGCTGAGTAAAAGCTGGTATGGGAGAAGATTTACCGCCATATTCCCCTAACAGAACTTTTAACGTGGCTTGTCCATCAGCTAGCTGAATAAGTGGTAATTCTTCAGCTTGGACTGGCATGTAATCAGGTGCTTGCTCTTTAATTTCAGCCGGAAGGTTCACCCAAAACTGAAAGCCGTAGAATGCCCCTCCACTAACACGAAATTCTTCAGGTATAACTTCATCATGGATAACACCGTTTCCCGCATTCATCCACTGCACACCACCCGCCTTAACTCGGCCATAACCACCATTACTATCGAAATGAATTAGCTCCCCTTTCAGTAAGTAGGTAAAAGTAGCAATGCCACGATGAGGATGTGCAAAAGAGCCATTTGGCGCTGAAAACTCACCTGGTAATAAGTTTTTCTCAAGAATATGATCTAAGAATATAATTGGCCCTACTCTAGGAGTTAAATCGCTAGGTAAAGCTCTCATGATATCAATAGCTCCCACTTTGTCCGCTATAGCCTTCTCTTTAGAAATAATTGGTTTCATAGTTCCACCTATTAATGCTTACAACAGGTATATCTTCTATCTTGCTAAAATGACCAATAACCCAATTAGGACACTAATTTTGCTTTAACTGCAGAGCGATTGAGCCAAGCCAGAATTCCGCATAGCATTAAAAGAATGATGCCTGGCAACGCAGCTTTTTCAGGATCAAGCACTAAGTGATATGCGATCGCACCAACCATTATTCCTGAAAGCCCTAAAGCTGCTAAAAACCGAAATTTAGGAACAAAAAGCCCAATCGCGCCAGCTATTTCTAACACACCAACAACTTTAGCCATTGCAAGCATATTCATATGAACAAATGGGAGCAGAACTTGCTCTACGCCCACTAACTTAGCCCCACCAGCAGCGACAAAAACCAATCCGAGGAGCCCCGTTAGTAGCCAATGTGTAATAGACTTCTTAGTCATCTGAGCCATGCAATATTTCCTTAAATTTAAATGTTGTAAAAAGATTAGCGTAGAGCGAGTAAAATATATATTTATACTTTATTATTAAAACTATAACTTTTACTTAAGTTTATTGAGGTTACAGATGAAATTAGAGCAGTTAAAAGTCATGCAAGCTTTAATCGAAACAGGTTCGGTCAAATCTGCCTCTGAGCTACTACACAAAACACAACCCGCAATTAGTCAGGCTTTAAAGGCATTAGAGTTTGAAAGTGGGGCTAAGCTATTCGACCGTTCAGGTTATAGATTAGAGCTAACCTCAATAGGACGGCGGTTTTATCAGCAATCTTTGAGGGTGCTAGAAGAAGCTGATGATTTGTCACAACTATTACTTCACTTTAATAAAAAGAACGAAGAAAAAATATGCATAGCGCTAGATGCAAATACGGATTTAAATGCTTTAGCGCCTATGCTTAAGCTGTTGCAGAATGAGTATCCTGAAACACAAATTAAATTAAAAACAGAAGTTCTCTCAGGAACAATTCAAATGATAAAGGACGGTAATGCTGATATTGGTATCGCTCCCATTATGCCATTCTTATTAGAAGAAGAAGGGTTTGACTATCTTCCACTCTATCAATCACAGCTACGAAATGTCGCCACTCCAGCGCTTGTTGAGCAGATGAAAAGTGCAAAAAAAGTGTCTGACTTAAGGCGGTTTCAGCAAGTCATTATGAATGATTCAGGCAAAGCGGAAGGAGTATTTAATCGAAACTTTGGCGTTCAGATGGGCCAAAGGCGATGGTTGGTCAGTGATTTAGCAACCAAAAAGCAATTACTCGTTACAGGGTTGGGCTGGGGGCGGTTACCCGCGCACTTAGTTGATGATGAAATCAATAAAGGATTACTATCAGAAATTAAGCTTGAAGATACCCACTTGGCATTGGATATTAACTTCTTTGCTTTTAGAAGGAACTCTCCCGCCATTAATGGCCCTGTGGCCTCAACTATTTGGGAGGTTTTAAAGAATTAGATATTCCATGGTTTTTTGTGAGCCATTATGTAACTTTGCGATTAGACATAATAGATTTATACATTCACACCTTTTAGTACAACGTGACTCAAGCGTTAACGACTCATACAGCGCAAACATGTCAGCTTTGCCAATTATAATGTTTGAAATGCCAACATCTAACAGTAACAAGAGTCGTCATCGTGAGCTTTACACTAGTGAGGCAGCACGTAGCTTTATTGCTAATGACTCAACTAAACACTCTAAGTTAAGTAATTAGCACTAAAAGTGCACTCGTTAGCTGCATTGTTATTGGCTCGCCAGCATGTTCAGCGCTTGCTATCTGTCTAGTAACTCACTTTTGGACATGAACGAGTAATCAGCAAGAGTTTAAAGTGTCTAGAAAACTAGGGGCTTACCAGACTTTTATCTGTACATTAATACTCAATTTGCAGAGCGCTATATTGATATCCCCCACAATGCATATGACTTTATTTGCTCTTGTGAAACATCAAGCATTGATAAACTCTATCTGCCAATGCGCCTAATAAATAAAGGCACGGTTGACCTCCAACCGATACTGACGCTTTACCAACAATTGTGTCAGCGCGCCATTCAAGTCGGTATCGTACCCAACTCTAGCGAGGGGCAAAATCAATTCTATAGTTTTATCTGCCACAGCGAAATTCAAGTGATCACTGACATTCTCTATCAAGAAAAATACCTTCCTGACTCATTAAGCGCACTTAAACACAAAATTTTTCAGCGTACATTATTTGCAAAATAACAGCGGCATATGCAGTAGTGAGCAGCAGAACAGATCAGTGTTGAACAGCAGAGCGTCTCATTTTTACCAGCACCGCCACTTAGTGGCGCTGGAGTTAATTGCACAAACTACTGTTCCCAACTGATCACTTCTACTGGTGAGTACGGCTCACGGTGCTGGCCAAATTACCAACTTACAGGCAACAAAAAGCCCCAAAAAATGGGGCTAATTAAGAGGGGGGGAATCACTAGCTATCTGAGTTTGATTTATCATGCCTGTCCATATAAACCAATAATAGGGGGTGTCTTCAATACTAATAAGGGTTCGTCTTGGCCTCGGCATGCAACCTCCTTGTTCAATGCTCAAATCAAGCATAATAGGAGGTCGCGATTGATGCCATTAACTATGCCTGTCTATGTATTAGTGGTCCACAATTATTGTTTATTATGGCTTACCATCCATTTGTTCAATTTTAAATTCAAATACTTCCACAAAACTCTTATTTTTGGCATTTCCCTTAAACCTATATTTTTTAAGGGCCTGTACGCTACTTCTTGAAAACTGTCTATTATACGAACTATTCAATATCTTGAAGTTAACTGGTGATAACGATGCGTCAACTGTAAACCTTACAATTATACATTCAATTAGACCATCACGGCCCTCTTTTAGGCTCTCTTGAAAAATTAACTCATCCCTAGGGAATTTAGGGATTTCGCGGTGCTCTATATAGTTTCTCAACTCCAGTCTTAGCTTCCCCTCTTTTTCTGATAGCGTATCACACTCATTTGCACGTACATTGTTAAAACTAATAACAAGGAAAAGAGTAAGTAATAAAAAATATTTCATGTCCTACAATCCTCCATTAAATGTTCGCACATCAGTGTCAGCGTAATGAGTTCTCATCGGCATTTCCTTTGCTCTACGATACACATTTTCAAAGCGAGTAGTTGCGCGTACCTCTTCAGCCTTGAGTAGAATGGGATCATATTGGCTTCTTCCCGGTCGCCTTTGAGGGATTACATTTAACCCCAGAGCAGCCCTGCCCGCAGAAGTATGACCAAATTCATGCGCAATTAATGACCCAATAGTTGCTGAGTTTATTTCATTACCTTTGTGCATATTCTGCCTAGATTGTTTCCATCCATCAATATTAGAGGTATATGTAATTTGTATTGCTGAATCAGAAAGGTCATTAGCACTATAGCCATCACCTGGAAAATATCCTTCAGTAAATAGAACTGACTTACCATTCTCCATTATTCCTCGGATAACTTTTGCACCAAGCTCCGTAGCAGCATATCCTCTCAACCCTAGCAAAAGCTCCTTAGTAATTTCGCTTTCTACAGTGTTAAAATTTTCATCAATTTCAGACTCATGACTAACATGCTTCTCCATAAAGGTAGTAAACTCTTTATCAGTAAGTCCAATATCCTGCTTATTCTCCTGCCCACCAATCTTATCAACCTGAACATCTGCCTTCTGAGAAGACTGCGATTTCTCTGAACCATTATTTCGATTAGATTGGTTTTTTTGTTTAAATATTTCTTCAATCGGTTTATCCCAACACCCACCGATATCACCGCATTCTGGACGTCTACCTGATATATCAATTGACTTATACCCCGTCGGATCCGTCCCCGCCAGCGGATTATTCATAATGTACGAATACGGATTAACACTTTGCGTCGATGTCGGCGATTGAATAAACGGGTCAACACTCAATAAGCGGCCGAGGTTATAATCATACACCCGACCGTTCATATGAATAAGTTGCTGTTCATTCAAATGCTCATGGTCAGTAAAACCGTGGCGATTACGGTTGGTATTAACCAAATCCCCTAAACTGCCCGCCACACTTGCCGAAGCCGTGCGCCCAAACGGGTCGAAGTAACGTTGAGTGATGATATTGCCCTGATGGTCAACCATTGTCGTTGCACTACCAAGCCTGTCTCGCAAGGTATAGAGCAGTTGATGGCTGCGCTCTGGCTGGGAAGATAGAATTGTTGGGTCGATACCCAAGGAAGATTAAATAATCTGCCAACATATCGATTTAAACACATAGATTAGGCAAGCTAAAAATATAGCTATCATCATAGTACTCGGTGATAGCAACTCAATTAATATGGATAAAAGCAAAACCCTAGATATAATTTCATATCTAGGGTTTTCGTGATCATAAATAACATTTGTCAGAGAAAGAATCATCAAACCTCACAGAAACAATTAACAACCACCAAGTTTTTAATCAATAGGCAATAGGCAATAGGCAATAGGCAATAGGCAATAGGCAATAGGCAATAGGCAATAGAACCATATAAAAAAGAGCTATAAACAACAGAGCTATGAACTCCCCTACAGTCAAATAAATCAAAAGCATTCTATTTAAGAGATGGTAAATAACAGAAAACCTCTTATTTATAAACAGCATATAGCTAATTTTAGCCTGAGCATTTCTCCCGTCACATTGCAGTTTTACGTCTTGTTATCAAAAATGGGATTCGGACTCTCTGTATTGGTTATTTCTTATATACGTAAAAAAGATAAAAATAGCTTCATCAAATCGTTACAGCTTTAACTTAATAAACAGGTAAACATTATGAAAGTAACAATCTCAACATATCTATTAATGCGACTAAAAGAGCTTAACGTTAATCACCTTTTCGGTATTCCTGGTGATTATGTGCTGCCATTCTTTGATGAACTAATCGATCAGCCTCACGGTGTACAACATGTACTCACAAGAAACGAACTGAATGGTTCATACGCAGCTGATGGCTACTCTAGAGAAAATGGTTTTGGCGCAATGGCCGTTACATTTGGTGTCGGCTCACTAAGTTGCACTAATGCTGTGGCTGGTGCCTATGCAGACGACTCACCAATGATTGTCATTGCAGGTGCTCCAACTGTTGAGGTTATTAATACACCTACTGAGAAACTACTCCACCATGTAGTAGGAACTGATTTTGATTTCAACCTTCGAGTATTTAGTAACTTTACTGTTGGTAGCAAGCGTCTTGAGAAACAAAGCACGGCAGCGTACGAAATTGACAATCTACTACGAAAATCAATACAAGCGAAAAAGCCGGTTTATCTTGAGATCCCATATGACATTCAAACTCAGTTGGTTGATGCTCCCGATCATCCTCTAGATTTAATGTTAAATCAGTCTTCTAAAACCAATATGACCAAAGCACTTAAAGATGCTTATGAAATTATAAGTAATAGTAAAACCAGAAGTATCGTTACTGGTCACCTACTAAAGCGCGAACGCATGATTGATGAGGGATTAACTTTAGTTGACCGTCTAAATGCCTGCGTATCAACTACATTTGTATGCAAAATGGGTGACTTTGATGCTCATCCAAATTCAGTAGGTACTTTTTTAGGTACAACAAGCCAAGATTATACGGTTGATATGATGACAAATGCTGATGTAGCAATTGGCCTCGGTATGACTTACAACGAGTTTGACACAGGAGTCTTCTCTTCAACAATGGGTAACAACCAAGATGTTATCTGGATTAGACAGAACTATGTAGAGATCAATGGTAAGCGATACGACGAAGTATATTTGCGTGAGTTCTTACCAAAGTTAAACCAAATTGTGATGGATATTCCTAAAGGGGAGTTAGAAATTGCTGATAAGCGTAAATTTGTTTTTGAACGCAAAGACAAGTTTGTAGCGACCGATGCAGATATCACTATCGATCGCCTGTTCGTGCAGTTTGCCAACTACCTGAAACCAAACGATATGGTTTATGGTGATACGGGCGGCCACATTAATGGCTCTCAAGCTGAATTTCCAGCAGGCACCCAATTCGAGGGTTGCGGAAACTGGGGCTCTCTCGGCGCAGGGTTTGGTATTTACGTTGGCGCAAACATGGCTAACGAAGAAAAATCTGCTCGCTCAGTGTGTATCTCAGGCGAAGGTGCTTTTACCATGACAGGCCAAGAGCTAGCGACACTCATAGAGCATAAGAAAGATCTTGCTTTGTTCGTATTAGATAACGCGGGTTACGGTGCAGAACGAGCGATTAAACCTGGTAAACATCGCTCTTATAATGACATTGCCGTATGGAAATATGAAAAGCTAGGTGAAGCACTTGGTGGTACAGAGGGTGTTGATATACATAGTTATGTTGTAAAAACTGAAGCTGATATGCAAAAAGTATTTGATCAGCTGGAAACACCAAAAGGCGTTAACATTGTTCGAATTATGCTTGACCCAAATGATTCAGCTGAATTTAACATCAAGTTTAGTGGAGCACTAAAACATTAATTTAGTGGAGTATTGAATCACTAATTTAAAGCTAACTAAATATTCATGGCGAGCACTATTCGCCATGAATATAAAAGTTAAAATCAACATTAAAATAGAACTATTACTGTGGTAAACATTATTAGACAACAGTAAATAGGAAAACTCACATAAAAACTAGATAAGTGTATTAAACACTTATCTCAGTTTAATAAAATTTCTTTGTCGTATAACACAGAGAGACAGAACATAAATATAGGTATAAACAATGAGCACTTACATTCCTCCTTACATTGCAATTGGGTTAACGAGCAAAACAACTTTCATTCAACATCGAAATGAAATTCCAGCAATCATCGATGAGATAGAAGCCTTAGCAGACTCTGCTATTTGGTTAGCCTCTGAAGATGGTAATGTAAAACTTATTACTCTGATTGAAGGCGGTTTACAGGGGTTTCCTGATGAGACTCAAGAGATGGACCCAGACGAATATATAAAGAACATTGCAATTGATATTGAAAATGGCCAAGAAGTACTATTATTGGGTTCCATCGCTAAAAAGCACAAAATCTATCTAGCATTTCAGGCCAGAACGATTCGTAAAGAGTTCCCAAATCGTTACTTTAATGAAGATATCTTATTAAACCCTCAAGGCGAGGTTATTCTGCGCAGCTGTAAAAACTCAACCCTTTATCCATGTGAACCATCAACAACACCTCATGATGTTTACGACCAATGGGTTGAGTTATATGGAGATAACTTAGATGCGTTTTACCCCGTAGCCAAAACTGAAATAGGCAATATTGGGTTTGCAATGGCGATGGAAGGTTCTTATCCTGAATATGTTCGCGGCCTTGCTATGAATGGAGCAGAGCTCATATTGCGCATGAACATACCAGAGCCCTTTGCTGATGCTTCTGAAATTCAAAATCGTGCGCACGCCCTTAATAATACAGTGTATGTACTAGGTAACCAATCTGGAGTATCACAAACTCCCTATGGACCTGTAGCCCTCACAAACGGGAAGTCACAGTTGATAGACTATAAAGGTCGCATAGTTGCGGAGAAATCGACTACAAACGTTAGTTTCCTCTCTGGTGAGGTTAATATAGAGGCATTACGAGAATATAGGATAAATACACCTATTGGAAACTGGATAAAAGATTTAAGATGCGAAATCATTACTAAAATATATGAAAAGCCAAACTTACCAAAGAACATAAACAAGGATAGAACAACTTATACTGCAGGTGAGTATGCAACAGAAATTATGCACTCTCAAGTACACAACATGATTGACAGGGGCATTTTCACTCCACCGAATGCTGAAGATTGGGAGTCTCGTGTTTATGGCTATAAAAAAAAGCAGTCTTAGAAAACACTACTAATATTCAAGAAAATGAAAGTTCAACTAGTATAAAAACTTGTAGCAGTTGAACTTTCAAATTAAATTAATAAGGTATCCCCTCAGTTTTTAGTGAATCAACAATGAAGTTAACCAGTTTTTTGTGAGCTAATGGTTGTTTCCTATTGTGATAGACCAAATAAACATCTAGCGTCTTACATACCGAATCTGGAAATAACAGTTCTAGTTTGTTATCCAACAAATATTCCTGGACAGAATATAACGGAACATATGAAAATCCGGTGTCATCTAAAACAGTCGTAATAACAGAACTCATATCTGAAAGTAACATTTTCGGTTTAACTTTATACTGTTTGGAATTAATATCTAAACTAGTATACGGAGTTGCTGCGATATAATCCCATTGCTTTAGTTGTTCGGGTGACGAAAGCGGCCTTTGTGAGTTAATGTAACTTGGGGTACTTACAAGCACCATTTTAACTTCTGATATCTTCCGTGCAATTATATCCTTATCTTGGATTTCTCCAATAATTATTGCAATATCAATATTATCAGGAATGATGAGATCCTTTATAAATTCCAATTGCACTGACATATTTACATTTCTATATTTACGCAAGAAGTTATTGATTGGATTATGAAAGTAACTTGAATATAAGCTTGCAGGAACGGCTAATGATATATGGCCAAAAACCAATTCATTTTCTTCCTCTAACGAATTTTTCTTAAATATTATTTGCTCAAAAACTGGTTGTAACGAATCATAGTATCTTTGACCAATATTGGTTGGTTTGAGTGTGTGATTTCCTCGTATCATGAGATTCAGAGACAAACTCTCTTCTAATAGGCCTAAGCGTCTGCTAATGGTCGATATAGGAAGCCCGGTAATTTCGTGAGTTTTTTTTACGCTACCATGTTCAACTATCAAGCAGAATAGGTACAAATCATCTAAATGAGTTTTCACTAAACCTTCCTTAACTTAGCATAACTACGTTAATTTTCAGTTTAGAACAGATCCTGTAAGCCATCAATATTTAAAGATATTTCATAGCATTATAACCACTAAACTGTCCGTTTTTAGCGATACTTCACAGCAGCCAAAGTTGTGGCTAATCCGTCAAAATTTTTCCCAAAAGCCCCGTGAGCAAATGTCTCTTTATTACCAGCCGCTGAAGGCTCCATGATGAGGTGAAAAAGTGCCGACAATAACGCTACAGAAGCGAGCAGAAATCTAGTAATTTCAAACTGATTGCTTTTGTAGCTAAGCCGTCGAGCTTTCTCAGAAACAACACCATGAGCATACGGCTCTTTATTACCAGCCGCTGAAGGCTCCATGATGAGGTGAAAAAGTGCCGACAATAACGCCACAACAAAGAAGACGAAGAAAGTAATTTCAAACTGATCGCTTTTGTAGCTAAGCCGTCAAGCTTTCTCAGCCCATGAGCATACGAGTAGTATGTGATTGGGTGAGAAAGCGCAGACAATAACGCTACAGAAGCTAGCAGGCTGTCGCTGCAAGTATAACCTGACATAGGTCGCTTCCGGCTTTCAATAGCTTAGCTAAAAAATATAACCATATACTGACATAAAATATAACCATAAACTGACAAATTAAAGCTGTCATACCTAAGCGATGGCCGCTACATGTTCTTTTATTACAGCTAAAACACTCGCACTTTCTAGCTCACTTTTGGACAAAAGCGGGTTAGAGCCTTCATTCTAAAAATAGCTGCCAGCATTAGGGAAAATATTGCAACCAGATATGCGGTAACGCCGCATTAAGGTGTGAACAACGCTACCAACTAACTTAGACCATTGCAGTGTGTGGGGGGGGGATGCTAGACACCTCTGGCTACCCGATCAGTTCAACACTTGCCCCCTATTGTCCGAAGCTAGAAATCCAAAATCGGTGATTACTATCCAAAAAAACAACATAAAATGTGCTTTCTTGAATAAAACCAGCGACTCTAGGAAGACCTCCAATACCTTCAATAACTCCCCAAGCAACATTTTTATCAACATGTACAGGATGTGAGAAATCAGTTTTTTTATTCGGGGGGAAGTCACCGTAATTTTTAAGTTGTTTTTGAGAAAACGCTTCCTCTCGGGTAAGCCCGGACAACTCTTTAAGACGATTAACTAAAGGTTTTAAAAGTCCTTTCTCTTCCCATAACTGTATAGTTTCTTCCTTTCCTTTAGGTTGATCTTGATCTAAGAACTTAAAACTAAACGTCAATAAGTCGCGATTCCCTGTAACCTTTCGTTCTTCTCTCGTATTTTCTTTACGAGCCTTTACTTTACTTTTACTTCTATCTCTTACCATTTAGCATTTCCTCTAAAATAGCAACAGAGCTAAACAGTGGAATAGCACCATACTTACCAGACAAGTAATCCTTACTATAACTATCATCTTTTCTTGTATAATGTTCTTTATATTCTACAAGGGAATACATTTCACTTTCATTTGACTTATTTTTCTCAACAAACCAAATCTGATCTCGACGAAATAATTCATTTGTAAGAAGATTAGTATCATGACAAGTTATTATAAGTTGACTGCTACCATGATTGTTTTTATTGTACAAATCAATTATGAACTTACACAGTAATGTGTGAAATTTATTATCAAACTCATCCACAAATAAAATTTCATCGTTAATAATGACATCATACAATGGGCCAAGAAGATAAAGTAATTTTCGAGTACCTTCAGACTCGAAGCTAAGAGGTATTGAGTAAGTTTCTCCTGTTTCTTCGTCTAACTTTACAACATCAACTTTTTTATGTTTTACTTTCGTACTTTCTAAGTACCCTTTCAACTTAGATAGAGCATCATTAAGTTCTTTATTTTCTAAGTTCTTTTTACCTTTTGGTAATGGAAGATTTCTTTCTACTTCCACTATGTTCAAGTCATAAATTTGAAAAGACTTTAAAATCTCAACAGCCCACTCTCTGAATTTGTCATCTTTTTCGAAAAGCTCAATGGTAAAATCCTTAAACCCTTTATCTGTAAGTCCAGATATAATATTTAGTCTTTCGAACCAAGAAGTAACGACACTTGATTTCTCACCATCAAATTGAGCTAAAACAGATATAAATGGAACAAATTCTTTCGTCTTTTCCAAAGACCAAGTATCACCTTCTCGCTTTGTAAAAAGCTTCGCTTCAGGGAAGGAGCGTTGATTATAATTAACTTTTTGTTTGTCTCTGTGGAATAAAAGTGTCTCTCTCGAACTTTTAGTCCAATATAACCATTCTTCGGCAATTTCTCCTTCAGAAATTGCGATCCCATAACGGTATAGATTCTCATCAGCAAGAAAGGTGACTTCAAATTCTGATGCTACGTCGAAATAATCGTCCTTTAATAGAAAAGGAAGGATCTGATGGGCTACACTATCTCCAACCGAGTCCAAAGAACCCAATATAAGCATTTGTAACTTCTTTAAAGACTCAGCTAAGTTAGTTTTTCCTGAGCCATTGGCACCAAAAATTGCTGAACTCTTCAGAACATTTTTTATTCCAAAGGCATTTACTTCCTTCAAGTTGTTTAAAGCACACTCCTCTTTTGTTGAAGTCGACGCTAGCATGCTTAACTCTTGACGGGTGTTAAAAGAGCAGTAATTTTGAACGGAATAGTCTATTAACATCACAATTATTCTTTGTTTGTAGATTGAGGGCTAAGATATCACTTAATGTTGTTTTTCGCAAAAAAAACGCAAAAAAAGCAACTAAGTGCAAAAAACACCTAACCACTTAATAATTAGTCGCTCGATAACGTTCTCAGCAACTAGTTAAATTTTTAATAAACTATCACTGCTAAGACATTGCTGTTAATAGGTAATTTATAAATTCAAGCTATAGGAATTACCTTGTTGGCAGCGGAGAAAGAGAGCCTAGGGTCTCAATAGGTCCGTGTATCATTTTTTTACATTTCATAAGATTGATTTTTATAGGCTTTATGATATTTTGAAAATTATCGATGCCTATCTGGACGGTTTTTGGCATATTTATTTGCGCCATAATGGGTGTTTTTACTCACTTTCAATTATACCTGTATAAATATTCAGCCTTAGTTCAACCTACATGAGAATACCTAATCCACGCTTCCCGTACAGCTAACCCATTTTGGGGCAGAAACGTGCCATAAGTATTCCGCTAGCACGTACCTGGACAGAAGTGTGTTAGGGCTGAAACTCTCGGATTTATGAATTTCATTAGGGAAAGTATGGCAAACGGATATGCGATAACGCCGTGCTCTGCGGAAATTTGGGAGCGACAGCGAGTAAACTTTCCGTAGCAGCACCTTGTTATGTGCTGCGTATTGGGCAGTATAAGCAACTATTTCTTCCCATACTTTCGAAACGCTACAACGGCTTGGTAAAGGAAGATTGACGTAAGTATGTTTTTAATTATGCTAAGCCCTTCCCAGCCACTATTTAGATCTCTATTCCCCAGCACCGTTTCAACGCGATTGGTAGGGATTAGTAATTCCATATACATTCCAATGGTATTAAAGATACTAGCGGGCGATAAGTCTAATTTATATCCCAAGCCACAAAACAAAATTATTGAAAACGCAAGGTTAGTAATAAATATTAGAGATACTGGAAAAAACCAATTCATTCCAAAGTCGTTTGTTTTATCGTTAAACCATAAAACAAAGCTATCTCTCAGAGCTGGCGAAAGTATATTAAATGACGACTCTCTTTCTTCTCTGAGTATATGCCGCTCAATTCTTAGAAGTTCCCTATTTGAAATTAGTTCTAAGGCACGATCATTGGTTTTTGTTGCATATTCTTTACGAGCAACAAACATAGGTCTGTGATGCCTAACGTTAAGACCTTTTTTATCTAGAATATTGTAAGGTCCAAAATATACGCTTTCAGCGTTTGAAATATTTGATACCTTTTCAATACTGTTTTTCCCAACAAAGTATATCTTTTGGCCCCCAATCCTAGCATCTACGATTTCGCAGCTTCGAAAAGATATAACTGCTATCTTTTCTCTTGAATAGCTTACGTCATCCTGATCCACTTCAATTCTCTGATCAGTATTGACTAGGTAGAATAAAATATCCCTGACGTTTACATTATTTTCTCTGATCTTACCTTCTAGATATTCATCAACTGTCTTTGCATCACTATCTTCTGAAATTGATTTTAGCAGGCCAGAATATGTTATGCTTTTTTCGTCTTCATTAATCTTTCTTGTCAGCCTCTTTGCAGCTGCTTTTTTTGCAATTATTTCTGGTGAAATCGAGTAATCGTTTGACCCATGTCCTGTCCGTCTCTCATGAACAGAACCTCCTACTATTGTAATATTCCTATTATAAAATTTTGTGTCACGAAAGTAGACATAATTGCATTCTTCTTGTGCAGAGAGATACAGATCTACACCTCTAAACACACACTTTTCGAAATCAATTCTAGCGTTTGAACCCAATACAAACCGACAATAATGATTTCCATTTTTTTTAGACTTAGAAAATATGACATTATTGAATTGTAAGTAAATACCACCTTTATACTCATCTTTACTAAGGTTGGAGCCTTCAACTGCTTTTTCATCCATGCCTAGCTGATGTAAAAGGGCGTTGCCTCCAAATCCGCACTGGATAATAAGGTTAGATATGCATATTCGATATTTGACGAGATATTCAACATTGTTCTCACGGATAAGCTCTGGCTCAATTAACTCCTCTAGTTCGAAATTGGCATCTAGACCGGCGCTCGATACAAGCGAATTTAGCCTACGAATATATGCATTGTAATCCCAAACACAAGAGTCATTCGGCAACTGAGAATAGTATTCGATATTTTCTGAAAACCATTCTTGTTCTTGATTTATTTCTGAATCATTGCCAATGATTTTAGTAAAGCTTTCGAAGCTGATTTCGTTAAGCTTATTCATTATTTGACCTTTTATATCATGCCATGTTTTTATCGACCAATTTTCACCGGATACACAACTTCATGAGATGCATCCTTTGCACATAACAGCTTATTCATTTAGTCGCTCGATAACGTTCTTAGCAACTCGTTAATTTTTTAACAAACTATCACTGCTAAGACATTGCTGTAAATAGATAATTTATAAGTTTAGGCTACATAAATTACCTTGTTGGCTGCGGAGAAAAGAGCCAAGGGTGTTCAATGGGTCCGTGTATCACTTTTTGACATTTGTCATAAGTCTGATTTTTATAGGTTTTGTGAAATGTTAAAAAATTATCGATGCCTAGCAGGACAGTTTTTGGCATCTTTCTTTGCGCCATAATGAGTGCTTTAACTCACTTTTAGTTGTACCTGTATAAATATCCAGCCTTATTTCAACCTACATGAGAATACGTAATCCACGTTTAACCTAAAGTTAACTAACTTTGGGGCACAAACGGACAGTCTGGATAAGCTGACACGTCGCTGGACATTTTAGTTGTTAGAGCATTCGCCCTAACATGCTGTTCTAAGATTAGGAAAAGTTGCTTGAAATCAGAGAGCCTTGTTATAACGATTTCTTAAAGCCTTGATGCACATTCCCAACAACTTCAAATCGATTTTGTTCAAACCCTATTGATGGAATATCAGCGTGCTCAGTTAACCATGGCCAAACTTCGTTGGTCTTACCGTTTTTTTGATGAGTTACATAGAAAAAAGATATAACTGGTTCAATACATTTAATGATATTAAAGATTGAATCTTTAAAGTACGCCTTATAAAACTCAGTTGCACCTATAGACTTTTGATGAATGATCTCATTTCGGTACTCTTCAAGGGTTACAAATTGCCCCCACCATTTTTGCTTTTCAACCGTTGTCGTTTCATATACTTCTGGAAGTATATGTTTGATCTTTGTTTTTAGGCTAAGCCAGCGTTCAATAGCAGCTTTATCGTATGATTCGATGATACCTTTTGAGTTTTTCTTAGCTTGGTAAATATGATTTGGGGGGATACTAAGATTAGCAAAGGCTTCTAATGCTGTGTATGCAAAAACAATCGCAGATTGAATCTCTTCGATATAGTCATAAACATCTGTAGAAATAGTACTTATGGCCTCATTTTTGTTTCCAAAAAGTTTAGTTACATCTAGCTCATAGTCAGTACTTTTAAACTTACAATCAAAGATTTCTTTAGCCCGATTTGAAGCCTTTGAGCTGACACTCATCAGCATACCAATGTTGTTTGGTACAAAGTAGCTAATCTGGCGTGTGCGGTTAAGTTTTACGGTATCGATATCTTGAACCAACATTGAACCATTACCGTCTTTAGCATAGTGAAATGTTGGCTTTGTCATTCTCACATCAGAAACTTTGTAACCGTCAGGAGTCAATCCTACTACTATTGAACTTTTAGATTTGTTCTTATTCTTCATTCCCCCTCCTCTTATAATGCGCCGTTTACGGGCAAAAATGCCCCGTAATTTTCTTCCTACATTGGCCTGTTAGGCATGTACTTATTACAAGGTAAGTTCTTCAATATTTGGTATAGAGCCGACCTCTATACACCTACGCAATAGACGCTCAAGTAATTTTGAAGACTCTGAAACCAGAAGATTTCGATCACCTTTAATTTTTGAACCATGGACAGCGGAAGAGCGACTTTTGTATAGTTTTTTAACATCAGATAAGAGAAGTTTTGCTTGCTCTTTATCGTTAGGCTCCAAGAATTTGGCAACATACAAGCTTAGTTTAAAAACCGTTTCACCTTGGATATCAAACAGCCCCTCAATACCTGACCACAACACCGCTAGTTGTGCCCTTGGGTTTGGATGCCATCTGTAACTTGAGCGAGCACTTACAGCATCACTGAATCTATCAACACCTAGAAGATGTCTAGCATTATGGAAATGCACATTTAGCCAGTCAATATCTTCAGACCCTACTGGGTACTGAGAGTTTATACTTCCTCTCATATGGTGATTAGTTACAGCAAGACGACTATCGCTAGTGAGTAGTTCAGCAGGTGTATCACTTTGAAAATTTACTACAGCGTCACAGTCAAATAAAGCACTGAGAATAACCACGTCCCACTGAGCATTCCATGCCCTTGAAGCTAACTCTTTCCCTGTAGCACCCGATACTTTTACTTGAGCACCAACTCTACGAAGAAAAATAGCCATGATGCCCAAGTCAACTTCACTACCACTTTGTTCAATTATTAAGTCTGATGACGGATCACAGCAAGCAGGTAAAATTTCGACATTTTCACATAATTTAATTGTTTCGGTAACCGATAGACCACTTACATACAAGAAACTCTCTTGCTGCACATTCGACACTGATACTTTCATTTGTCCTCCAAAATGTCTAACGCTACATAGACGGCTAGCTGCTGTTTATATTCCTCACACAATGCCGCCATTAATTTATTACTTTAACTTATAATCAATACGTTAGCGACAGTGTTGAGAGGTTGGATTGCTCAGTGCTGCATAATTTCTAGATGAACTTAATTCGGGTTACATTTGTTAGGGCAAACGCACATTAATAGATAGTGAATGAGCTTTTACTCTAGCGAATAAAGGGGCATTTCCGTGCTAGAAGCTTTACCACTACAGTACAAATTAAAACACCAAAGTTCCAAGTACAGATACGGCCGTGACCGTCCATGACATGGACGTCATGGCCGAGCATCCAAGGATGGACTGCAGCGTGTCACGGCAGTGTCTGCACATGCGGTCGTTCCTACACATCCATTTGTTCATGACATTAGGACATCCTGTCCAGTCCCCCGCTGGAGGCGATTAATAACCATGAAATCACAAGTTCAAACAGGCTGCTTAGTCATACCTGTCAAAAATGTAATCAGTCTTCATTCGAAGGCCAACTAACTTGGGTGCAAAGGTGAGTTATCGCAGCCTAAAGTGATTCTAATGACCAACTCTCAGTACTGCTGCAAATACACTCGCGACGTGCCTTTATATTAAAAAAGCACAAATGCTTGGCGTTTTAGCGTCAAAAAGCATCATTGATGGGCTAATTTTCGGGTTTTTATTGAAACCATTTGTTAGAATCGCCTGTTATTTTATGGCTGCGCTATTCGTTGCCATATTTTGTTTACCATTAAGCATCACGCAAAGTATTCAAGTTTTACTATTTAAAGGCAGGCTATGACCGTTCTTCTAATGACCCCTCCCATGACTCAGCTTAATACGCCTTATCCAGCAACGGCGTACTTAACGGGTTTTTTACGCTCCCAAGGCTATGAGGCGGTGCAGCGGGATCCTGCGATTGAGCTGTTCTTAGAGATGATGACGGCACCTGCGCTGGAAATTATTCGTCAGCACGTAGAAGAGAACTTTGAGCACTTTGAAGACAACGAACTGCCTGATGTCATTTTTAACTTCTTAGCCGAGTTTGACCGTTACCATTTGACCGTTGAGAGTGCGATTCGATTTTTACAGGGCAAAGACCCTAGCCTTGCGATGCGCATCAACTCACGCCGCTTTTTACCTGAAGGCCCAGCCTTTGATGCCATTTCACAAATGGAAGCGGTATCTGGCGATGTGTTACAAGCGGCTTTCGGCAATCTCGGCGTGCAAGATAAAGCTAAATATCTCGCCACACTGTTTATTAATGATCTCTCTAGCGTCATCACTCAAGGAGTCGATCCTTACTTTGAAGTGAGTCGTTATGGCGAGCAGTTAGCGGCGGCAAACCCTAGTTTTGATAATCTCTATGAGACCTTAATGGGTGAGCCGAGCTTTAGCTCTGAAATATTGGAACAATTAGTTGAGCATTATCTTGAGGAAACTCAACCTAGCGTAGTGGCGCTTACAGTGCCCTTCCCCGGCAATATGTTGGGTGCGCTGCGTATTGCGCAAACCTGTAAAGCCATCAATCCCGATATTCCTATTGTGGTCGGCGGCGGTTTTATTAATACCGAGCTACGCGCCCTTAAAGATCCTCGCGTGTTCGAGTTTATTGATTTTATCTGTCTCGATGACGGTGAACGACCTTTTTTAACACTGCTGGAGTATTTCCAAGGGCAACGACAAGTTGACGACCTTGTACGGACTTATTTCCTCGCCGAAGACGAAAATGGTCAAGCCTATGTTCATTTTAATGAAAACATCCAGCTGCAGGATATCCCGCAAACCGAAGTCGGCGCGCCAATATATGATGGCTTACCATTAGACGATTACCTGTCTCTATGTGAAATGCTTAACCCGATGCACCGCATTTGGAGTGATGGACGTTGGAATAAACTCACTATTGCCCATGGCTGTTACTGGCGTAAATGTAGTTTTTGCGATGTAAGCCTAGATTACATTGACCGCTTTGACTCAGCGAGTGCTGACGTTCTAGTAGATAGAATAGAACAGCTCATAGAAGAAACCGGCGAAACTGGCTTTCACTTTGTCGATGAAGCACTGCCGCCAAAACTACTATACACCTTTGCCAAACGGCTGATTGAACGTGGAGTTGTGATCAGTTGGTGGGGCAATATCCGCTTTGAACGTACCTTTAGTGAGGCCCGCTGCCAACTATTAGCCGATTCTGGCTGTATTGCGGTCAGTGGCGGCCTTGAAGTGGCATCAGATAGATTGTTAAAACTAATGAAGAAAGGCGTGAGTGTAGAACGCGTCGCACAGGTGACTAAAGCCTTCAGTGATGCAGGCATTTTAGTTCATGCTTATTTAATGTACGGCTTCCCAACTCAAACAGAGCAAGAAACCGTTGATTCGTTAGAAATGGTTAGGCAAATGATGCAGCAAGGGTGTTTCCAATCCGCATACTGGCACCGCTTTGTCGCTACCGTTCACAGTCCAATTGGATTAAATCCAGAGAAATTTGGCATTACACTCGCTGAGCGCCCAGAGATCTTATTTGCTGAAAATGATGTCGACTTTACCGATCCAACCGGGACCAATCACGAAATGCTTGGAGAAGGCCTACGAAAGGCGATTTACAATTACATGCACGGTATTGGTTTTGATCAGCCTATGAGCTTCTGGTTTAATCAAGATGTTAAGCCAACCACCATGAGAAAAGATTTCGTTTCAAGAGCGGTTAGCAACCTCATCACCAGTAATGTTAGCTGACCTTTAGCGTCTTTCTCCAATAGCATTTACTGCCATCAGGGTCACTTTTATAGGCAATATAAGGTGACCCGGCCTATCACTTTCATCGTAAAGCCAGTCACATAGGTATTTCTGCTTTTTTAGCCCGCTAATTAGCGAGTATGGCCAATGTTTCGTCCCCATTCCAACGGTATATTTTAGTAATATTTTAGATCTAGGATATTGTTATTAAATGGAATATTAGAAATAATAGCGGTTCAAGTTTAAGGTCTAGACGTTTTATGGTGCACCTTATGCCTGAGTACTCTTTCTTTTGCTTAACCATTAAATATGGAGCTTTTATAATGAAAAAAGCACTACTGCTATTAGCGGTATTATCATCGTTAACAGCTTGTTCTGACGGTACCAGTGGCAAAGCTTGTCTGGGCAAGAACAATGACTCGCTAGTTGAAGGCATGCAAGATCAATGTAAAGCCGGCGATGCGGTTGCAACAAAACACCCAGCCTATTTCTGTGATTTTAATTATGCCATTGCGTATAACGACTATAACTCAGCAATGTGTATCTACAACGGCGAGCAAAAAGCAGAGCGAACAGCTGATTAACTATATGAGGTGTTTAATCATTAGATTAAGCACCTATAATTTTAAGTTGTATAAGACTTAACTTATTCACTTTTATCGATCATTATTTTCTAACTTCCACAGCTACCGTTACTCTCTTTAAAATCATATTGGCATCGTGCTTTGTAAGTTTCTATCGAACTCCCTTTTCGATTGTTAAAAACCGCAACAAATAAACCTTTTCGCTACATTAGTTACAAAAGCAACCAACCCAACCTTTACAAATAAATATAACCCATTGTATTTAAAGTAATATTCATATTGGCACATATTATGCTTTGTAAGGGGTAATGAAACAACTTAAATGGGTTTAAAGACATGGAAGCACTTAATAACAACAAAATTATCCTACCAATTATGCTTGCTGCGCTACTTTCTGCATGTGGTGCAGAAGAAGAGGTAAAGGAAGAAGAAAAATATGCCGTTCCAGTAGAAACCGCAACCGTTATTCAAGGCGATGTATCCTCTTTTTATAGCACCACGGCAACACTTGAAGCACCAGAAGAAGCCAAAGTGGTTACCCGCGTTGCCGGTCTTATCCAATCAATTAGTGTGGAAGAAGGCGATCGTGTCACTAAAGGACAGTTGCTTGCGGTAATCGATTCCAAAAGACAGAAATTTGATTTAGACCGTTCACAGGCTGAAGTCGAAATTATTGAGCAAGAACTTAACCGCCTCAAAAAAATCAGTAATAAAGAATTTTTTAGTGCTGACTCCATGGCCAAGCTCGAATATAACTTACAAGCAGCAATGGCTAAACGCGACTTGGCAGCTTTGTACGTACAAGAAAGCATGATCCGCTCACCGATTGATGGCGTCATCGCGACCCGCTTTGTAAAGTCGGGCAACATGGCTAAAGAGTTCGACGAACTGTTCTATATTGTTAATCAAGATGAGTTATACGGCATTGTGCACCTACCTGAGCAGCAATTGCAGCACCTTCGCTTAGGCCAAGATGCACAGATATTTGCCAACAAACACACTAAAGACACCACCCACGCTACCGTTCTTCGCATTAGCCCTATTGTTGATGCTCAAAGCGGCACCTTTAAAGTGACGCTTTCAGTACCCAATCAAAAAGCCACGCTTAAAGCCGGCATGTTCACTCGTGTAGAGCTGCGTTATGACACTCACAATGACGTCATTACCGTGCCATATAACGCACTAGTTAACCAAGACAATGAGTTTGCGCTATATGTCATCGATGGTAGCAACGCCAACCGTCGTACTGTGACTTTGGGCTACCGTGAGGCTGATACTGTTGAAGTGGTTGCAGGTATAGAGCCAGGTGAACAAATCGTTATCCGTGGTCATCAAAATCTTAAAGATCAGTCACTGGTTGAAGTGATTGGTTCTTTAGATATTGCATCAGCTAAATAGACTCGGAGCGCGCTATGTCGATAATAAAAACCTCGGTAAACCGTCCTGTCACAGTGTGGATGTTTATGTTTGCCGTCATTCTCTTTGGTATGGTTGGTTTCTCACGTCTCGCGGTGAAACTACTGCCTGATTTAAGTTATCCAACCATTACAATTCGTACTCAGTATGTGGGTGCAGCCCCAGTAGAAGTGGAGCAGTTAGTCTCAAAACCTATCGAAGAAGCTGCGGGGATTGTCAAAGGCTTACGTAAAATAAACTCAATCTCTCGTTCAGGGATGTCTGATGTGGTACTCGAATTTGAGTGGGGCACAGACATGGATATGGCAAGTCTCGATGTCAGAGAAAAACTCGATACTATCGAACTGCCATTGGATGTAAAAAAACCGCTATTACTGCGCTTTAACCCGAACCTGGACCCCATCGTTCGTCTCGCTCTTTCGGTTCCAAGCATTGATGGTGAAGTGGCTAAATCTGCAAGCGATAGCGAGCTCAAGCAGATGCGCACTTATGCGGAGGAGGAGCTTAAAAGACAGCTTGAATCATTATCAGGTGTCGCCGCAGTACGTTTATCTGGCGGGTTACAGCAAGAGGTCCATATTGAGCTTAATCAGCAAAAGCTAACACAGCTTAACTTAAGTGCTGATCTCATTCGTAGCCGTATTGCAGAAGAGAACATTAACCTCTCCGCCGGTAAAGTTATCCAAGGCGATAAAGAGTATTTGGTTAGAACCCTAAACCAATTCAACTCGCTTGAAGAACTGGGGCAAATCGTTATTTACCGTGATGCACAGACCTTAGTCAGGCTGTTTGAAGTTGCGGAGATTGTTGATGCTCATAAGGAGCGCAACGATATTACTCGAATTGGTGACAGAGAATCGATTGAACTCGCCATCTATAAGGAGGGAGATGCCAACACGGTTGCTGTGGCACGTAAAGTCACCGATGAGATAAATAAACTAAATCAAAATAGCCCGAAAGCTGAACTGCAGGTCATTTACGACCAGTCAGAATTTATTGAAAGCGCTGTGAATGAAGTTACCTCGGCCGCGCTTATTGGTAGTTTGTTATCTATGTTGGTTATCTATCTATTTTTAAGAGATATTATACCCACACTAATTATTTCTATCTCTATCCCCTTCTCTGTTATCGCTACTTTTAACATGATGTACTTTGCCGATATCAGCCTTAATATTATGTCTCTTGGCGGGATAGCTCTGGCCGTTGGCTTGCTGGTTGATAATGCCATTGTGGTATTGGAAAACATCGATCGCTGTAAATCCTTAGGCATGAATAAACTCGATGCCGCGGTAACGGGCACCAAAGAAGTATCAGGTGCAATTTTTGCATCAACACTCACTACCCTTGCAGTGTTTGTACCTCTAGTATTTGTTGATGGTGTGGCAGGTGCGCTCTTTTCAGACCAAGCTCTGACCGTAACCTTTGCCTTACTTGCATCACTGTTTGTAGCACTCACTACCATTCCGATGCTTGCATCACGTGAAGGCTTTAAAGCGCTACCGCCGCTAATGGCCAAAACAGAGAAACAAAAACCACAAACCAAACTTGGAAAACTTAAGCATTACAGCGCAACCGTGTTTTCGTTCCCATTCGTACTGTTATTTAACTATCTGCCGAGTGCACTGTTAGCGCTAGCGCTGATTATTGGCCGCAGCCTTTCTTGGCTTGTAGGGCTGGTTATGCGTCCACTAAGTAGTGCCTTTAATTGGATCTATAGTGTGCTTGAAAGCGGCTATCACCGTTTATTGGCCGGAGCACTTAAGTTTAGAGTGTTAACCTTATCCATTGCTATCGCTATCACAGCGGGTGCCGCACTACTTGTGCCAAGACTCGGTATGGAACTTATCCCACCGATGAATCAAGGCGAATTTTATGTCGAAGTATTACTGCCACCAGGAACAGAAGTATCTGAAACAGATAAAGTACTGCGTACGCTAGCACTGTCGATTAAAGACCGAGCTGATGTTAAGCATGCTTATAGTCAAGCCGGAAGCGGCGGGCTGATGACATCAGATACCTCTCGTGGCGGTGAAAACTGGGGACGCCTACAAGTCGTATTGGCAGATCATGGTGCGTTTGAGGCTGTGACCCAAAAACTTCGCACCACAGCAATGCGGATCCCTGAACTTGAAGCTAAAATCCAACATCCAGAGCTGTTTAGCTTTAAAACGCCATTGGAGATAGAGCTAGTCGGTTACGATCTAGCGCAGCTTAAATCGACTGCTGATAACTTAGTTGATGCTCTGTCTGACTCAGATCGCTTTGCCGATATCAACACTAGCCTTAGAGATGGTCAGCCTGAACTTAGCATTCGCTTTGACCATCAGCGCCTAGCAGCGTTAGGCATGGATGCGCCTTCTGTGGCGAACCGTATTGCACAACGTATTGGCGGTACAGTTGCCAGTCAATACACGGTTCGTGACCGCAAAATTGATATTCTAGTGCGCAGTGAGCTTGATGAGCGTAACCAAATTAGTGATATCGACTCGATGATCATTAATCCAAACAGTAGCCACCCTATTTCACTCAGTGCGATCGCCGATGTCAGCCTCAAGCTTGGCCCATCTGCGATTAACCGAATCAGTCAACAACGTGTGGCAATTGTGTCGGCAAACTTGGCCTATGGCGACTTAAATGATGCAGTAATGACTGCCCGTGACATTCTCGCTAACCAAACGCTGCCGACTTCTATTCAGGCCCGTTTTGGTGGCCAAAATGAAGAGATGGAGCATTCATTCCAGTCACTACAGATTGCATTAGTACTGGCGGTATTTTTAGTATACTTGGTCATGGCCAGCCAGTTTGAGTCGTTGCTACACCCGTTACTGATTCTTATCGCCGTACCAATGGCGGTTGGCGGCAGTATTTTAGGCCTTTACATAACCCAAACGCATTTGAGCGTAGTAGTATTTATCGGACTGATTATGTTGGCGGGTATTGTGGTTAACAATGCAATTGTACTGGTAGACCGAATTAACCAATTACGCCAGTCCGGACAAGACAAGCTTAGTGCAATAACCAATGCTGCCGAGTCGCGTCTTCGCCCTATCATCATGACCACAATGACAACCGCTTTGGGTCTGTCGCCTATGGCATTGGGCTTGGGTGATGGCAGTGAAGTACGTGCACCAATGGCAATAACGGTTATCTTTGGCCTATCACTATCGACACTGCTGACTCTGGTGGTTATTCCTGTGCTTTACGCGCTATTTGATCGCAAAGATTATGCTAAAAATGAACTAAAGCAAGAAACGACTAATGAGCCTGCTATCGAAGGGGGTCAAGTATGAACATCACCCGCTTAGCTATTGCACGCCCGGTAACCACGGCGATGTTCTTTGTCGCCATATTACTGTTCGGTCTCGCTTCGAGTCGCTTATTGCCATTAGAGATGTTTCCCGGCATCGATATCCCACAAGTGATAGTAGAAGTGCCCTATAAAGGCTCAACGCCCTCAGAAGTTGAGCGTGATATAACCAGTGTGCTAGAGGAAACATTAGCCACAATGGGCGGTATTGAGGAGCTGCGCTCAAGCTCGTCGCAAAATGGCGCTGAGATAGAGCTCAGAATGAAGTGGGGAGAAAATGTTGCCACTAAGAGCTTAGAAGCACGCGAAAAAGTCGACTCGGTACGTCACTTATTGCCTAAAGATGTAGAGCGAGTGTTTATTAGGCAGTTTAGTACTGCCGATATGCCCGTTCTCAATTTACGAATATCCAGTGATAGGGAGTTATCAGGCGCTTTTGACCTGCTTGATAAGCAGCTTAAAAGACCACTTGAACGGGTAGAAGGGGTATCTCAAGTTACGCTTTACGGTGTTGAGCAAAAACAAATAGAGATCCGTATTAATGCTGACAAGCTGGCCGCCAGTAATATTTCAATTAGAGCGCTGACTCGTCGTATGCAACAAGAGAACTTTGTCATTAGTGCTGGCGTGTTAAAAACAGACTCGCGGGTCTATCAAGTGTCGCCTAAAGGTGAGTTTAGAAATCTCGATGAAATCAACTCACTGATACTGACCCCTGGCATTACCCTCGGTGATATTGCAACCGTTAGTTTCTCGTTACCTGAGCGTTTAGATGGTCGCCACCTAGACCAAAACTATGCTGTAGGTCTTGACGTATTTAAAGAGTCAGGGGCAAATCTTGTTGATGTATCTGCACGAGTCTTGAAGGTCATTGAAAGTGCCAAACAAGATCCGCAGTTTCAAGGCATTAAGCTGTTTGTGATGGAAGACCAAGCGTATGGTGTCACCTCGTCACTACGCGACCTGCTAACAGCGGGCTTGATTGGTGCCCTACTCTCTTTTGTGGTGTTATATCTGTTCATACGTAACTTAAAAATGACCTTAGTGATCGTGTCATCAGTACCTATCGCTATCTGTATGACCCTTGCAGCTATGTACCTACTCGGGTACAGCTTGAACATTCTTTCTATGATGGGGTTATTACTCGCTGTGGGAATGCTGATTGATAACGCTGTGGTCGTCACTGAAAGCGTGCTTCAAGAAAAACAGCTGCAAAAATCAGATCCTAGCGCCAACAAAACTAAAGCCGGTGATAACAGCTCGATACTAAAAGGTGTTGATAAAGTGTCATTAGCGGTACTAGCAGGTACTTTGACCACCGCCATCGTATTCTTACCGAATATTTTTGGGGTAAAGGTTGAGCTGACTATTTTCCTTGAGCATGTGGCTATTGCTATCTGTATTTCACTGGCAGCATCGCTGTTAGTGGCTAAGACGCTATTACCACTGATGCTCAGTAAAATGGAGTTTAACCTGCCGGAAAAAGTACACAAAAGTCAGTTACAACAGCGCTACCTTAATAGCCTAAACTGGATATTGGCCAGACCAAAGACCTCCGGTGTTATCGCACTGGTATTATTAGGTTCTACAGCGCTGCCATTATCAATGGTGAAACAAGATCAATCTGATGGTGAAGGGAACAACCGTCTCTACATCAATTACCAAGTTGAAGGCCGTCATAGCCTAGATGTCACCGAGAAGATGATCGATAAAATGGAGGATTATCTGTACGCCAATCAAGATAAATTCTACATCGACTCGGTTTATAGCTACTTTTCTGCCGACCGAGGTCAATCGACCTTACTGCTAAAAGAAGATATAGAGATTGATATGAAAGCCTTGAAAAACATGATCCGAGAAGGTTTTCCAAAATTTGCCATCGCAAAACCGCAGTTTGGTTGGGGCGGAGAAAACAACGGCATTCGAATCTCACTGACTGGCCGCTCTACCTCCGAGCTCATTCATATCAGTGAGCAAGTGATCCCGCTGCTTAGCGCAGTAAAAGGGCTAACTGATGTGCGCTCAGAACTTAGCGGTGCTCAGCAAGAGGTGGTGATTAGGATTGACCGTGAAATGGCGGCAAGGCTTGATCTCAAATTGAATGAAGTCGCATCAAGTATCTCTATGGCACTACGAGGCACTCAGCTGCGCTCATTCAGACATGATCCCAATGGCGAACTCCGAATAGAAATGGCCTATGAGCAACAGTGGCGTTTGTCACTAGAAAAACTTAAACAGCTGCCTATCATCCGTATCGACAATCGTGTTTATACGTTAGACAGTCTGGCTAATATCGACATCCAGCCTCGATTTGACACTATTCGTCATTACGACAGACAAACCGCGCTGTCTATTGGTGCCAACCTCGATGATCTCACCACCGAAGAAGCGCAAGAAAAAATTACTCAAGTGATGGAGACGATAAACTTTCCTTCTGGCTACGGCTATTCACTACGCGGAGGATTCCAAAAGCAGGATGAAGATGAGGCAGTCATGGCAACCAACATGATTTTAGCTATCGCGATGATCTATATCGTGATGGCAGCGTTGTTTGAATCGCTGCTGCTACCAACAGCGATTATCACCTCAATCTTATTTTCAATTACCGGAGTATTTTGGGCACTGTTATTCACTGGCACACCCATGTCTATTATGGCAATGATAGGGATTTTGATATTGATGGGAATTGTGGTTAATAACGGCATCGTATTAGTTGACCAAATAAACCAGCTCAATCCTGAGCTTGATAAATTGTCAGACACCATTAGCCAGGTTTGTAATACTCGCTTACGCCCTGTACTGATGACGGTGGGAACTACGGTGTTAGGCCTAGTACCGTTAGCCATGGGTGATACCCAACTGGGTGGTGGTGGTCCGTCGTATTCACCAATGGCAATTGCCATTATTGGTGGCTTAACCTTTTCAACTGTAACTAGCCTTTATCTTGTACCTTTGTGTTATCAGGCACTTTATAGAATGCGTCACCACTCAGCCATTCGCCTCGGGCAAGCAGATCGCTTCTCGCGCCGTTTGCTACCTTGGATGAACTAGCTAAAACGAGCATGAACACCTGTTAAAACGAGTCATAAATTGACTCGTTTTTTTACATCGAGATCACTCGGCTATACAGTGTTTTTGCTTATTAATACGGCAAATCAACCATTCGATTTTCGCAGGCAAAGAAAGCTACCCATTTTTAATTTCAGCCAAACCCTCAAACAGAAACAGCTTAAAAAAAACTTAAATAAGTCATTAAAAGTATTAACCCACAACTAGAGCATCTTTGACTATACACATCAGCCTTACAATTCTGACATATGGCTGCACCAAGTCGCGGCAAACAATCTACCGAGTAAATACACCAGTAGAGCAAGTGTTAACATTGCAAACAACTTACCAATATAAAACACCAATAAACCCATTAAAAACTACATCAACACAGTGAAACGACTAAAAAAACAACTAAAAAATAAAGCAGCGACCCTGTCACAAATTGATACACGCAAACCATGCCTTAAGTCACAAAATTTACAAAAACAGTCACTATAATCACAGCCGCTAACAGTGAGTTATGCCAAAAATAAACCTGTCAGCAGTTTAAGAAGTGTCTTTTGACTTCTTGGGGTCTAAACAAATATAAGAGAATGGATATGTTAAACAAAAAAGTTTTAGCAGTAGTTATCGCAGCATCACTTGGTCTAACAGCCTGTGGCTCAGACGACGATGACAACAAAGTCAGTGACGTTCAGGTGGATCTTCGAATTCTTGAAACTTCAGATCTGCACACTAACATCATGGACTTTAACTACTACAGTGGTAAAGAAGATCCTACAATCGGTTTAGCCAGAGCTGCTAGCCTAATCAGCCAAGCTCGTGCAGAAAAAGCTAACTCCGTGCTGGTCGATAACGGAGATTTACTGCAAGGTAGTCCTATGGGTGATTATATTGCCAGTACAGGGTTAAGCGACACTCACCCTGCCTATAAAGCAATGAATACCTTAGATTACGCAGTGGGTAACATTGGTAACCATGAGTTCAACTACGGTCTAGAGTTTTTAGAGAAAGCGATTGCCGGTGCCGACTTCCCTTACATTAACTCAAACGTTATTTGTGCTAATAAAGATGGTTGCTGGAATGAAGTAGAATTTGCAGACAACATGTTCACGCCATACATCATTACCGACAAAGTGGTTGTAGATAGCAATGGTAATGAGCATACAATCAAAATCGGGTACATCGGTTTTGTTCCGCCGCAAATTCTGCAATGGGATAAAGCAAATTTAGACGGTGAAGTTGAAGTGCTAGGCATTACTCAAGCAGCCAGAAAGTTCATCCCACAAATGAAAGCTGAAGGCGCTGATGTCATTATCGCCATTCCGCATTCGGGTATTGGTTCATCAGATAACCCTGGTGATGCTTGGGCAGAGAATGCGACTTACGCACTAACTCACGTTGAAGACATTAATGCCATCATGTTTGGCCATAGCCACTCGGTTTTCCCTGATGCTAAATACGCGGATCTGCCAAACACTGACGTTGAAAAGGGGCTTTTGAACGGCGTACCTGCTGTTATGCCTGGTCGTTGGGGTGACAACTTAGGTATTGTTGACCTTAAACTTCGTAAAGAAGACGGTAAATGGAATGTTTACCATGAAGAGTCGCAAACAGAAGCACGCCCTGTTTATGACACTGCAAATAAAGAAGAGCTAGTCACTGGTGAGCAATCTATCCGTGATGCTGTAGAACTTGAGCACCAAGGCACTTTAGAGTTTGTTAACCAACCTATTGGTGTGGCAACAGCTGACATGTACAGCTTCCTGACATTGGTCCAAGATGATCCAACTGTTCAGATTGTTTCTGACGCTCAAATTGCTAAAGTGACTCAGCAAATTCAAGCTGGTACTGATGAAGAGCTGAAGAAACTACCAGTATTGTCAGCATCTGCACCTTTTAAAGCCGGTGGGCGTTATGAAGAAGGTGATGCTAGCCAATTTGTGATGGTTGAAGCGGGCGAGCTGACATACAGTAATGCGGCGGATCTTTACTTGTATCCAAACACTATGGTTGCAGTAAAAGCTACCGGTGCTGAGCTACAAGATTGGCTTGAGTGTAGTGCAAATCAGTTTAATCAAATTGATCCTACAAGCACCGCACCACAAAACCTAATCAATCGTGCTGGTCACCCAACCTATAACTTCGATGTTATCGATGGCCTCACTTACAAAGTGGATGTCACTCAACCATCTAAGTTCGACCGTAACTGTGCTGAAGTTAATGCTGATGCAAGCCGTATTGTAGAGCTAGCTTATACCGACGCTGATGGCAAAGTCTTTACCGGTGCTGAACTTAGCGAGAAAGAGTTTGTTGTTGCATCAAATAACTACCGAGCATTTGGTGGTGTATTTGCTGGAACAGGCCCTGATCACGTAGTGCTGGAACTTCCTGATGAGAACCGTGAAGCGCTATCTCAGTACATCACTGCTGAATCTCAACCTGATGGTTCAGGTGGATACAACAGTGCAGTTGATCCTTCAGCTGATTACAACTGGGATTTCAAAACCATCAATACCAATGTTGCACTTGATGTTCGCTTTGAAACTCAAGACAGTGAACTTGCTGATACCTTCATCAAAGAAAACCAACAACGTACCATGGTTAAGCTTGCTAAAGATGACAGCACTGTAGCGGGTTTTGCTATTTACAGCATAGACTTAACTACAGAGCCTGCTGCAAAGTAATCGCCAGTAACTAAGTCTTTACTCATTAAAAAGGCTCCTAATGGAGCCTTTTTATTACACGATACAGATTAACTGACTGGAAAGAGCCATTGGTAGACCCAACGAGCGCCGTAAAATCCGGCGGGTAATCCGGCTGCAATACCGAACATTAAGCCAAAGAATTTAAGTCTTTTTCGATTAAGTTGAGACAACATCTCGATATCGTCATCACAATCAATCTGATCCTGTTGATGGGTCACTTGATTAGTATCCATATTGATTTCAACTCCCTGTATTTGACTCGAGATATCCTTATTGCCGAATTATGGCTGCCAATCTCCATTAACGCCAATCATTACTTGCTACAAAATGTTTACTATAAACCCACAAATCAACAGTGCCCTTGTTGATACTCTGGTTAACAAGATAAAAGCAGACATAAAGACTATCAACAATGGGGCAGTTAAAACACTATTTTAAAGATCACTAACCATTGCGTTCGTCTGTATCAAAATGGCATTGTTTAGTAACATTTTTAAGCTCAATACCTTGCTTAGCTAACGCATTAGCAACCTGTTTTGCCATGTCATTAGTTTTTAACGTAGCCTTAGCGCTTCTCAGTGATGCAAAGGAATCAAACATTAAGGTAACCGTTAAAGTCTGATTTACATTGTTGTAATCCACTTTATGAGTCAGCCATTCAAACCCGGCAACGTTCTCTTTTAACTGCTCACAAACTTCAGTTAATACGCGCCGGATAGTATTCTCTATTTTTTTGTCACTTTTTCTCACTTTAGCCTCAATATAAGCGCACTTACAGATGCCTGATATAACCTTGAGTACATGCTGCTTTTATCTCTGCAAACTCAACGAATCAACCTTGATTTATCGTGATTAATTTAGCAATAAATCCTTTTACTGCATCAACATTGTCGAAACTAAATGCCAAGCCATAATGAATACCGTTAACGCTCTTTTGTACACGCTTTGGAAACCGAGTCATTTCAGAATAATGGCAATATTGTTCTTTGCCATGAACGCCCTCAAGTGCAGCTAAGTCTGCCTTAAACACTTCATAAGCAGGCCTAATCACTAACTGAGCCTGCTTACCATCAACATACAGATAGAAAGGCTCCTTTAGTTTTGGCAACATATATTCAGTCACTTTTTTGAGAGTAAAGTTAGTGCGACATTCAAGTTCACTCAATACTGCCATCATCTCTTGTTGTTCAATCGCCACGTTATTCCCTTATTCACTATGGCCGTCATTACGGCATAATATTTACGCTCGATAATAACGTCTTTCACAAAATCTACCTACGACTATCTGACTGTTTTAATTTAACATACAAGTTATATACAGTTGTTTTTAGTCACATAAAAGAGTAAAAATAACCTGTGTGAATCAGACTGGTGCTGTTATACCTATCGGTTGAATAACGACTAGTGACATTGATAACAAGGATATTTCTGTGAGCTCTCTACCCTACTCTCAATCATGTGAAAATAACAAAGCCGCTATTGCAGCAATATTACAAGACAGTTTTAGCCAATCATCACATGTGCTGGAAATTGGTAGCGGTTCGGGCCAACACGCAGTACATTTCGCCAAACTACTCCCTCACCTAACTTGGCAAACTAGCGATCAGTTGGAATATCATGCAGGGATCAACGCCTGGCTGGCTGAGTCACCAAGCGCTAATTTACGTAAGCCAGTTGAACTTGATGTGTTGCAACCATGGCCGATTTATCAACTAGCGCAGTTATCCATCGATGCAATATTTACCGCAAATACGTTGCATATCATGTCAAAGGAGATGGTGATACAGTTTTTCTCTGGGGTTGGCAGACACTTAAATGCCAATGGACAGCTTTGCATCTATGGGCCGTTCAATTATCAAGGTCAATACAGCAGTGAAAGTAATCGGAATTTTGACTGCTGGCTTGCAAACAGAAACCCTCAAAGTGCAATACGCGATTTTGAATGGATAATGCAACTTGCCGAAGCGCAAGGGTTAAGCTTAATCGCTGACTTTAGCATGCCAGCGAATAACCGATTACTTCACTTTGAAAAACAGTGTTAGTCTGTATTCAACAACTGCTGTAGTTCAGTTAAAGAACTAACTTCGTAATGCGGGGTAATATTGTCAGGTTTATCTTCCCCAAGTCGATTAAGCCAACAAGTATCGATCCCTGCATTTAAGCCGCCCTGAATATCGGAGTGTGGATTGTCGCCAACCATTAATATTGCATCACGTTTAGGCTCACCCATTTGTGAGAAAGCGTAATCAAAAATACCGACATCGGGTTTGGCGACCCCCACTTGCTCTGATATCACTAGCGGAGAAAAACGATCCATTAAACCTACGCGCTCTAACCTTACGGTTTGCAATTCAGTGAAGCCATTAGTAATGATCCCCATTTTAACTCTGTCCGTTAGCGCATCAATCAACTCCTGAGCACCAGGTAGTAATGTACAGATATCAGCCATTGCCGCAAGAAATTCACTATTAAGTCGCTGGGTAGACACTTTAATTCTCTCAGCCCATATTTCAAAACGAGTATTTTGTAGCTGTTTAGCCGTTAGCTTTCCATCTTGATAATCAACCCATAAAGGTTTGTTTACCAACTGGTAGTGCTGAAAATCCTCGGCGGTGAAGTCAACATTGAACCGAGAAAACATCAACTGTAAACCTTTAAAGGCATCAAAGTGAAACAAGGTCTCATCAGCATCGAACAATATCCAATCGTACTTCACGTCACTATCCTTTATTTGGCTTTATCACTGTCTTAATGCAGCGAATTTTACCCTTACCGCTAGATAAAACCATAAGTATGCTCGATATTTGCTGCATTAACTTTCGGCGAATAAAGTCGTTGTAGACCAAGAGCTGATAGTTACCTGCATCAGCAATAGAGATGGCTTGTGTTGTAGCCGGTGAGTCCTAACTATACTAAGCCCTAGTTAGCTTATATTGAATGTCCTAACAATTTAAATAGTCATTATCTAAGCGACATCACCACTTTCAGCAGTTACACTGCAAGCCAAGATGGTCTTTAACAGCGACAAATTAAAAAAGCACCTTGTTGATTAGACAAAGTGCTTGCTGGGCTGCTTTCGTCACCGTTAAATGACTTATTCAGTGCAACTATATTTTGAAGCGCCTGACTAAATCTGTCAGTTTGTCGGTTTGCGTTTCAAGATCAGTACAGCTTTGCATTAAATTACCGGCTTCACATTGAGTCTGTTCACCAATATTATTTACCTCTTGCATCATATCTCTAATAGATTGCGAGACCTGATCTTGCTCTTGGGTAATACTAACAATACCCTGCATATGTTCACTGTTCTCATCGACGACGACAGTAATTTCTGAAAGTTGAGTATGTACAACTTGAGTATCTTCCATGTACTGATTAACTTGTTCACGTGTCGTTTGCATACTCGACTCAGCAGCAACCGCTTTACTTTGCAAGTCATTAATACTGCTTTGGATACTTTCAGTCGATTCTTGGGTTCGTTTGGCTAATTGGCGAACTTCATCAGCAACAACCGCAAAGCCTCGACCGTGCTCACCCGCTCTTGCGGACTCAATTGCAGCATTCAGGGCTAACAAGTTTGTTTGCTCGGCAATATTTCGGATCACCACCATCACTTCACCAATCGATTGGCTACTCATGCGCAGATCTTCGATGGTATGAACGGCACTATCAAAGTTTACATTGAGTGTTGATAGCCCCTCCATTGAATTACTCAATACTGATTGACCTTGCTTTGAAGTCTCACTCGCTGCTTCTGCTGATTGGCGGGCACTTGAAACCTGCTCTTTAATCTCATGTGCAGTCTCAGCCATCATGTTGATAGTATTAACTGCTGAAGCGACTTCTTGCTGTGAAGCTGCAATTTTATTAGAGGCGACCTGACTGATATCACTCACATTGGCAGTTGTTTGCTTTAACTCAGCACTGCTGTCCTGCACATGGCTAACAATATTTTGGATTTGGCTAACGAAACTATTAAATGCTTCCGATAGTTGGCCAATTTCATCATTATTTCTAACAGGAATGGTTTTAGATAAGTCTCCATCACCTTCCGCTATTTCGACTAAAGCTTCCTTCACCTGAGAAAGTGGTTTAAGCAGCATAGAGGTCATAAAATAAACCGCGACTAAAGTGACAACCAAAATGAATAAAACGATCAGAGCTGAAGACTGCACAGCCTCATTGACTGGTGCTTCCACATAGTCGACTGGGATCATGATTGCCAGTTTCCAGTTTAAACCTATCTGCGAAACCTCTACATTACTAAACTGCACGTAATAATCTTTGCCTCGCCAAGTGATTTGCGATTTACCAAAACTATCACGATCCATTTGCCTTGCCAGCTGCGTAAAGCCTTCATTACTATTTTGTCGGTCTAACATATCAAGCTTGATATTTTCTGTTTCGCGGTTTTCGACATCTACAATCGCAATTTCTTCATCAGGAAACACCACCATATCGCCATTGTTGTCTAGTAAAAATGCCTGTCCCTGCCCTTTGTAATGAATAGCTGAAACAATATCACTTACAGATGTTAAGTAGAGATCAACGCCGCCAACGCCAATAAACCGCTGCTGGAAGTTCGCAATGGGGAAATTAAGCGAGACATAAAACTCATCAAATTGAGGTTCAAAAATAACTTTACTCACAGTCCATTCTTGCCTGTCTTTAACTTCGTTCCACCAAGAACGTTCTAATACGTTATAACCCGGCAATACAGACACCCCGGTATGATCAAAATACTCTCCAGTGTGACCTGAACCAAAGAATATTGAGATGATATCGCTACTTTGTTTCACCTCTCTGCCCATGATCTCAACGACGCGTTCAAATTCCGGCGTGTCTAATCCTTGCCCACGGTCAGTATGGCTATCAAACCAATCGATAAGTCCAACGTTTCTAAATACTGTTTCTACGCCATTAGCGTGCTGCTTAAAGTAACTTTCAATTTCAGTGGCATTTAACTTAATTGATGCCGCCATGGAATCATCCAATTCGCTACTCGCGGATTGGGCAACGTAACGCACGGTAAAAAATGCAGTCAACAATAGGACTAGAGAGACAACAATTGCTGTAGAAACAACTATTTTTGCTGTTATCGAATTTTTAATACTCATAGGATACCCAATTATCACGATTCCAATTCATTTGTTGATTTATTATTCTGACTTACTTATTAAAACAATTACTAAATTAACATTCCTTAACCATTATCGGCTCATACTCAATAAACGTTAACACTGCAACATGAAAAATATTAAGGGTGATGATACCAAAACGTATAGAAATTTAAAGCACCCTTTGAAGGTGATAAATAAAACTTTGAAATGAACCGTATAATAATAATGAAAATGGCTAGCAGCACTCCCTCTACAGTTCACATTAAGAGCTAACAACAGTTTTTAACACTGCAACGGATGAAGCCTCGACATTATTACCTACCAAACGTCAGAACACCAAAATAATGACCTTTATTTTACTGCTTATCAACAGCTAACGATAAAGGTATACAATATCCTCGAATTCAAGTATCATCCCTAATTGGTAGAAATAACGAAGATAATATTACTCGAATAGGATTTTCAAATAGTACTATCTAGCTAAAAAAACAACATATAGCTAAATAAAACGACAATACTGAAGCCCTATTTATTATGCACCAATATTAAAGAAACTCTTTTCTAATATAATAATTCGTCTACCTGTAAAACTCTTTATCTTTAATAAGTGGCAACCTTACACGCCTGAATAAGTTAAATTTGGATTACAAGAAGAAAAACCAACAAGTTAACTAAAGATCTTATCTTTAAGGCATATTGGGTCGTTGCCATACATTCTAATATTATGGAATTGATTTGTATGAAAAAGAAAGTTATATACGCATTAACCTCCGCTGTTATTTTGAGCGCTTGTGCACAAAACACTCCACCTCAGCCAGCATCTATCTCAGATAAATCCACATCAAGTTACTCACTAGATATCGTACAAGCGATACCTGCCCCAGCTGCAATGAAAGCTGAGGTGATCCATAATGCGAGAACGTCGACCGTTGTCGATATTGATGTCGCTTTTGTTGGTAAGCAAATCCCCTTTACATTTAGCGAAGGAAAAGTGGCCAATACAGATGGATTTGACTGGTATGTGAGTAAGCACTTTGCATTAAAAACCGACTACCCAGCAGAGCGTGCGAAGTTCTTCTTAGAGTTACTCGAGTTATCCTACCCCTATTATGTTGAGTTTTTTGGCCTAGAACCGGCAAACATTAAAAATCAGCGAATAGCGTCAACCTATGCAACCAGTGTTGGAGAGCTACGTTTAGCCATGTTTGATGATGGTTTTAATCGTGGTGTTCACCACTATGCGGGCGGCGAAGCGATGTTCTATAACCAAGTCGGTTATAGCTTTCCAACCGAGAGACCTCAGCATCGTCGCTATATTGCTATCCATGAAACTATGCATTCTTATCAAATGGCTGTCGGTAACTACCCGTGGACACCGTCATGGCATGGTGAAGGTTTAGGTGATTCATTAGCGAACCATGTTTTCGATAGTGACAAGAAACAACTGTCGGTTTTTGGACATGATGTGCCAATTTTTGATGTTGTAAGTCAAGGCATTGATGTTTATTCAAAAGAAAACCCAACATTAGTCGATATCCATAATCGAGCCAAGTTTGACCGCGGTCTTAACGTACTGTTTGTACAATTCATGTATAACAACCCAGAATACTCGCAGTACATGAAGATCTATCACCAAGAAATTGTTAACCGTCAAACGGCGAGTAGAGCTGAGTCTCTAGCGCTACTGCAAGAAATTGTCCCTGATTGGGATGCGCTTGAGCATAACTTCAAACAGTGGGCTCAAAACATTGTTCAAACTCATGAAGTCGCCACTCGCGGTCAATGGGAAATGGACGGTAATATGTTCTACAAGCGTAAATCGAGCTATGAATATGGCCCGCAGCGACTTGGTTTTAACATGACACCAGCACAAGCGCCTAGTTTCACTCCATTCCAAATTGATTTCCCGCAAGCCGCAGCAAACTCGTTAACCTTACCCGCAAAACGTGGTGTTACTGAGCCAACCCTTGCGTTTGTAATTGACTTCGACAAGACACAGATTGGCCAAGGCACTATTGGAATGGCACTTGGTGCACAATCAACGGCAGAGAACACCAAAGCCAAGTTAGCCAGTTTCTCCGGCTGGAAAGGGGCAAACACTGATACCGATCCGCAGTTAAGAGTTGAAATAAAAACCGGTAACACCTTGGTGATTGATGGCCAATCTATAGGCACTGAGTCAAAAGAGATAGCTTTACCTGCTGATATTATCAAAAGTATAAATAGCCAAGATAAGCCACAGTTAGGTGTTTCAATTCAAATTCAGAAAAACCAAATTGTTTATACCTTGAAAGCTAAAGATGCAAATACCTTTATTGCAGAAATGCCTATATCTGCAAACATTTACAACACATTAGTAAATAACCCATTTGGGTTGATCTCAACAGATAACCAACATGGTATCACCCCGTTCATCGACGATGGTCGCGACTTAAACCCTGATAAAGTTGACTACTCAACATCAGCACCAACAAATGCTTGGGCATTTAACGGAGACTCTCTGTCGCTTAGATTTGCTAGAGCAATATGGAAAGCAGGCGATAACACTCCTAAAGCTTGGAGAGATGGATTTAACGCACTCAATAATGCAGCGATAAATCGTCAATCCGCCGATAAAGAACTTGCGGCAGTGGTAGAGCAATTGCCTGCACTAGCTAAAGCAGGCGCTGGGTTAAATGATGCACTTGCTGAACTTTCTGGCTTAGAGCTTAAAGTTGACTGGATTGGCCATAGTCTAGCGTCACTCGAAGAGGTTGTTATTTTAACCAACCGCAGTACAGACTCGATAACGTTAAGCCTAACTGTCACTGGTGGAGAAAAGTCCTCAGCAGCACAAACTGTCACCATTGAACCAGATCAGCGACTAGAAATTCCTGTCGAGACAAGTTTGCTTAATGAAGCTAGCACTATCACTGCCAATATCAGCTACTTATGGAATGAGCAACAAATCAATCAATCTGTTACTCAAAAATCGAAACAATATCGTGGTTTTGAATTATCACAGATCAGTGCCCAATATGCAGAGGGTGAACTCACCATATCAGGTCAACTCAATGGTCCATTCGCAGGTGCGACATCTGGGCAGGTAATTTTTGACCTGTTTCATGGCAAAGAGAGTGAACGTCATATCGAGGCTTTTACTATGCAGCCATATGAAGAGAAGCCATTGAGCAAGAGTTTCGCTATCGATGCTAAGTTAATAAAGCACGATGCATGGTTTGAAGTCACTGTGATAGCCGATGTTGACGGTGAGCCTATTACGCTAAGAAAGCGTTTACCTTTCGTCGCTAAAAAATAAAGCGGCAACCAAAAGAATCTGCACATCAGATAGTTTTTAAAGCTTAGATCAAAAAGCCTATTACCTCAGGGTAATAGGCTTTTTCTTATACTGGATAGGTATAACGATTAAAAGTCAGCAGCATCAAAATCACAAATGATCTGACTTGCCGAGTCTATTTGCTTGACTAAGCCTCGTGATTGAGGAGTCCAATAAGCGATATAAAAGCCTGCAGTTTTCAACTTATTTTGATAAAAATCGACATCTTCGGCACCTGAATCTATAGCATCTAACGCTTTATTCGCCACTCTTGCCCACATCCAAGTTAAAGCTGTGATCCCCAAAAGCTGCATATAAGCAAATGAAGCAGCACCAATAACATCAGGTTTTTGTGCGGCTTCTGTCGCTATTAAGCCTGTAGCCTTTTCAAGATCATTTGCCGCAGCCATTAAAGCGGAAACAAATGGTTTCATCGCTGCATTAGCATGATTCATTTGGATAAAGATTTTGACTTCCTCAGACCACAGTTTTAACGCCGCGCCTTTATCTGCCATCACTTTTCGGCCAACTAAATCTAATGCCTGCACACCATTAGTGCCTTCATAAATCATCGAAATACGGATGTCTCTAACAAACTGCTCCATGCCCCACTCATGAATATAACCATGGCCACCAAACACTTGTTGTGCATCGACGCATGCCTTAAAGCCTTGGTCAGTCACGAACCCTTTTACAATTGGCGTAAACAATGCAGCAAGTTGAGCCGCTTTCTTTTGTTGCAATGGATCGTTATGTCGCTCCGCTTCATCAAGCCAAAGCGCTTGCTGACCCATTAGTGCCCTAGCGCCTTCATTAAAGGATTTTTGTGATAACAACATACGGCGAACATCGCCATGGACCAAAATAGGATCGGCCGCTAACTCGGCATTTTTAGTACCACTTAACGCTCGACCTTGAATACGGTCCTTAGCGTAAGCCAACGCATTTTGATAAGCGATGTCAGACACACCTAACCCTTGAATTCCCACTCCCAATCTGGCTTGGTTCATCATGGTAAACATTGCCCGAAGGCCTTGATGCGGTGCACCAACAAGCTCACCAATAGCGCCATCGAAATTCATTACACAAGTCGAATTACCGTGGATCCCCATTTTATGCTCTAAACTTGCTGCACAGAGACTATTGCGTTCCCCTAAACTTCCATCTTGATTCACCATCACTTTTGGCACTGCAAACAGAGAGATCCCTTTAACACCTTTTGGAGCATCTGGCAGCTTTGCTAATACTAAATGTATGATGTTGTCGGTTAAATCATGGTCTCCCGAAGAGATAAATATCTTCTCGCCAGTAATAGCAAACGTGTCCTCTCCCACAGGAACGGCCTTAGTCCGTAATAGCGCAAGATCGGTCCCCGCATGAGATTCGGTAAGGTTCATGGTGCCAGTCCACTCTCCACTCACCAATTTCTCTAGGTACTTATGTTTTAAATTATCACTACCATGCACATGAATAGCAGCGTAAGCACCATGAGTCAGACCAGGATACATAGCAAAAGCCATGTTTGTCGCCGTTTTCATCTCGGTGGCAAAGATCCCAACAACTTCTGGCAATCCTTGACCGCCAAATTCAGGATCACAAGTTAATGTCGCCCAACCGTTATCAACATACTGTTGATAGGCATCAATAAATCCTTTAGGTGTAATCACTTTCCCATCAATTAACTTACAGCCTTCGACATCGCCAGAACCATTCAGTGGCAGCATGATATCAGTGGTAAAGTCTGCAACTCCTTGCAATACCGCATCGATAAGTTCAGGGTCGAACTCATCAAATCCTGCTAAATTATCTTGGTTATAAATATCGAGCAGTTCATTGAGTACAAACTGATAATCACGTAACGGAGCTTGATAAATTGGCATGCGTCATCCCTTTCATTGTTTTATTTATGGTCAGTGCTCTGACCACCTTAACCAAATTTGAGCAAAAACTCAGCATTATTTTGGCTTTGTTTATCCATCAGAACAGCGTTACCGTAAAATCATTCTAAATAGCCCTTATCTAACCCTACAAAACGGGGTAAGCTAATTCTAACTATCGCGTTTACATTCAGAGAGGACATCTCCCAATGGGTTCGGTCACTACTAAAAAGCACGCCAATGGTCTTGAATATGTTGAAATAAATACAACTCAATGCAAGGCTAGAATTTTTCTACAGGGTGCGCAAATAGACTACTTTGAACCAGTAGGAAAAGAACCTCTGTTGTGGGTTTCAAGTGCCGATGATTATCAAATTGGAAGCGGTATTCGCGGCGGAGTACCAGTATGTTGGCCTTGGTTTGGTATGAGCCCTAATCCAGGATTTCCTCAGCACGGATTTGCTCGCACCAGTGTATGGACACTCGACTCGGTAAAAATGCTTGATAATGCTGTAGAGGTAAAGTTTACCCTACCGATTTCTGAATCTGATAGGCAATACTGGCCCCACGATACCAGTGTTGAGTTGCTGTTTCGCCTTAGCGAAACCTTGTCAGTGAGCCTAACTAATATTAACCACGGTGATTATAAAGTCAGCTTAACCCAAGCACTGCATAGCTATTTTCCTATTGAAGATATTCACCAATTAACGGCAACTGGATTTGAAGGTTCAAAGTACATCGAATTTGGCAACGGTCCTTTTGAGCAACCTCAGGATGAGGTTGATTTTAACCGTGAAACAGATCGAGTTTATACCAATCTTAGCCCTGTACAACAGCTGCATACCGGTAAAGGGATTATAGAAGTCGGACGCGAGAATAGTCATAGCGCGGTATTGTGGAACCCTTGGATAGATAAGTCACAACGATTATCGCGTTTTAATGATGATGATTACTTGTCTATGGTCTGCCTTGAGGCTGCTAATGTACTTGAAGACCAAGTGACACTTGCGCCAAAAGAAAGTCATACATTAACAACGCACATTCGTTGGAAATAGCAAATATGAGTATCGACATCAAATGCAATGAGACTCATCGATGTCGATAACATTAACCAATTACCACCGAGACCCAACCAGCTTGTCCCCAAAAGATGAGCTGAAACGAGTATTAATACCAATCGCCGAACTCCAAAACCTAAAATCAACAGTACGGCCAAATTCGCTCCCTATAATTGCAAATGCCATCCCCACTATGCCAAGTAATAAATAGCGCTCAGCAATGACAATAAGCACTGAGCGCATGAATGACAGTTTTATACCAATGCCATTAGCGCTCTATTTACTTATCTATCATCCTTAAGTTATTTGTATTCATTAATATCCTGCATAAACCGCAATAACTTGATCGACAGCCTTTACTCGCTCCGGCCTAAGACTCAATGTCACTACTTTTTAAAATGCTACATTGAGGTTATCTATCAAGCCATATCGCCGCCAACAAACTAAAATAGTCCACCAGATAATGGTTGTCATTTCAAAAATTAGCCGCTTAAGTCATTGATAAACTGTTCAGAGCTTTAGATAAGGTGCTAGAATCAGCCCAACAATGCAAAGGAACAAACTGTTTAACAATTCAAATTTAATCAACGTAAGAGAGTGCAATAAGTGCAGCAGGCCGCAACAAAAACATTTAGCTATAAAGCCCGACGCTTGTTACTGATTTTCTTTGGTATGGTATTGTGTGTGCTGATCATCTCAGCCATCTACATTAGCTTCAATTACCAACGGTTAACGCTTTCGTTAGCAAATCACTTTCTGCAACCCTATCAAATAGAACTTAAACAACTAAGCGTTAAACCTCTTTCGTTAACTCATTGGCTGGTGCCACAAGTATCTTTAATTGTTAATGACAGCGACGTTAAGATAACTGAACTAGAGGTAACCCTTGTACCAGAAGCAAAGCTACTGGCTTTGGGGATTGGGGATCTGCAATCCTTGTCGGCCAAAAATGTTGACGTGTTACTAAGCCCTAATATATTGCGCCAATCAACGGACAATAGTAATACCTCAAACCCGACAATAGCACTCGACTTTGCAGCTTTACCTGAAATTGAAATAGATCAAACCCGATTCACACTAAAAGGAATTGCAGCCGAAAAGCTAACCATGTCATTAGCTGAGCTAACACTAGATAAAAGTGGCCGTTTTAACAGCCAAATTGCTCATAACAATGCTTCAGTATTTAGTTTAGATGCGCAACTTTCGCCAAACCTCTGGCAAGCTAAAACCCAAATAGACTTTAACGAATTACAAGCTTTATCAGCGAATATCTACACCGCGGAGTCTCAGCTGTTCCCAGTAAATAGCAATATAGCGACAGAAAGTGACAAACAAACCAGCAGTTTGCTAGCCCCTTTATATCAACTTCAAGAGATGTTGCGTTCACAGCAGATAAACCTAAGTGGACGTTTAGATTCAACCATGAGTCTGGCCTTAAAGTCAGGGCAACTACAATCTACACATCAGTTGAGCCAATTTGATGTTGAGCTAAAAAGCCTTGCAGATCTCACTTTAGCACCTTCTACTTTGCCAATTAGAACATCTCTGGTAAATAACAAAACCAAACCGCTCAACTTACAACCAATAAATAATGATTCAACTCAATCGTTGGCTTTTGCTTTAAACGGACACATTGCGGATCTGCAGCTAACCGTTCAACCTTTTGAGTTAGTTGTCGCACCTTCTAAGCAACAACTAGCAGATATATTGCACCGTCTTAATGATGCGCCTTTCGAAACGGCATTGAGCGATCTTTATAAAGTAATGTCGATTGAAGATAAGCAAGCAAACGTCATCGCGCCACAACTGCGCATCGCAGTTAACACGCCAATAAATTATAAACTGCAAGACCAATCTATATCTACCGAGCACATATCATTTGAATTATTACAGAGTAAATTGGCGGCGCAGCTAAATGTGTCAGATATCAATTACTCTGTTAGCCCTCAGAACACTAGTAGCCAACAGGATGTCGTTCTCCCACAAAAAACTGACTTTCAAACAGCGTTTAGATGGCATATGCAGGCTAAACACCAACAGAATATTCAGCTTAATTCCCTATGGCCAACATTAACGACACTGCCTTATGACATCGCTATAGATAATGCTGCAATTGAACTTCAGGGGATGTTTACCGCTGCCGTTATCGATGGAAAACCAAGCTACAGCGTCAATATTGATCCTCAGGCATTGCAATTGACTCAAGGAGTCACCCTGTCTAACAATGCCTACAACATAACAGCTGCAGCGCCTCGCGTTAACGCTAGCGTCAACAAAACTGAACTAGAACTAGTGACAGCTGCCCAGTTCCATTTTGAACAGGGAGAAACGACACTCACTATTCCTGAAATTCGCTACAAGCTTGAAGATAGCCTTTTGACACAGCAATATAGTGACTCACAGAAAACTCGTTATCAATTGAATATAGAGTCAGCCCTAGTGGCGCTACAAAACCCCACGACCTTGACAATATCGTCTGCTAAGTCACAAACTTTTGTCACCCAACTATTGCATCAAACACTGTCAAACCAGCTTGATTGGTCACTAAATCAAGTTGAATTCGATAAATCTACGGTAATGCTCTCAGCTAAAAAGAAACGAAAGGTTGACCAAAAGCTGTTGCACTTAGAACAAGTAAACTTGGCGCAATCTATACAGCTTAAATCTGCAGAACTCTACACTCAGGAGGATTGGTGGATTAATGATATAAACTTTTCAAGCCAACATGCTTATTCACCTAAAAATAGTCAGTTTAATCGCTTTAACCTCAAAGGGGACTGGCAATTTAATAGTGAGTTTGAACCTATCATCGCTTTTTTAAGTCAGACAGAGTCACTCCCAGGATCGATTATCCTTAATGGCAATACTGCTCTTAATGTGCATTATCAGCTTGAACAAGATAACGATATCCAATTCTTACTAACATTCGAGCCAAATGTAACCAATATTGAAGGTAGCTTTGCCAACTTACCCTTTGAAGGCGGCTCTTTAAATACTCAGTGTCACTACCAATGGCAACAGAAGCAGGATAAAAATAGCAGCAGTAGCTTTAAGTGTGACAATATAGAGCTGATTCTACAGGCATTTAATCCAGGTGTGCTAATCACTGACATTGCAGCTGAAGCCACATTATCATTTAGTACTGACTCAAGTTTATCAGCGACTTCTATCAGCACTGATAAAGCCAATAATTTGGCCTTACCAGCTGAAATTTTCGGAGTTAAACAAGCCTCAGTGAGACTGACAGCTAAAGGAGACTTACTCGATGGACAATTGCTTATTCCACAGTTTCAATTAAATTTGAAAAAGCCCTCTTCAGCGTACTTTGTTCTGCAACACATCAATTTGCAAAAGCTACTCGAAATCCAACCACAAGTAGGCATATACGCGGATGGGATCTTTGATGGCGTTTTACCCATTACCATTAAAAATGGCAAGGCAGAGGTTAAAGGCGGACAATTAGCAGCGAGATCGCCTGGAGGATTGATTGCCGTCTCAGGTAACCCTGCAGTAGATCAAATGCGCTTAAGCCAACCTTACTTGGAATTCGCCTTTTCGGCGTTGGAGCATTTAGAATATTCACAACTTTCAAGTAGTTTTGATATGGACACTCTCGGTAATGCCATACTTAAGGTCAATGTAAAAGGTCGTAGCCGAGGCATCGAACGTCCAATTCATCTAAACTATTCTCAAGAGGAGAACATGCTGCAACTTCTAAGAAGCCTACAAATTGGTGACAACTTACAAAACCAAATTGAAAACTCGATACAACAGTAATAAATTGATTGGCGAAATAGCTAAACCTGTTTACTCTAGGCTTCTATATACGCTGCCATTACCACAAAGTAAGGATAAGTCATTGAAGATATTTAATATCCCGAAAAAGACTCTGAGCATGCTCATTGCAATATATGCCCTAATTGGCTGTAGCCCTACCGTTAAAATAGAGCCACCAGATAAGCCTATCGTGATAAACCTCAATGTAAAAATTGAGCATGAAATTAAGATTAAAGTAGACAAAGAGCTCGACGAACTTCTCGCCGATGACGAGTTGTTTTAATCCAAGCATAAGAGGGAGTGATTAATGAAATCAAAAATACTAGTTTTGTTTGCTGGGCTGCTACTTAGCTTCAATGCCTTGGCTATTTCTCTACAAGATGCTAAAGCACAGGGGTTAGTCGGAGAGCAAACTAATGGATATCTTGGCCTGGTTAAATCCTCAGCAGAGGCAAAATCCTTGGTCAGTTCGGTTAACGCTAAGCGTAAATCTCACTATCAGAAAATAGCCAAGAAAAACAATATTTCACTGAATGATGTCGCCAAGCTTGCTGCTGAAAAAGCGATTAAGGGCACCAAAAAAGGACAATACATTCAAACGCCCAGTGGTAAGTGGGTCAAGAAGTAACGTTATCACTACGGTTATCATATAACAGTCATTAAAAAGCCCGTTAAATACGGGCTTTTTAATGCATTATGTTGGTAACTACTCGTCAGCGCCGCTATGAGCTGGTGCACTCACCAGGGGTTTAGTTTCCTGCTTAGCTTCGTCACCACCACTTATAGCTTGCTTATCTCGACCGTCTTCGCTTTTAAGCCAAGTAATAAACAGCTCATACCAAATAGCAAGAACCACGGCTCCTAGAAATAAGCCGATGATCCCCGCAGTTATCATACCGCCGATAGCACCGATCAAAATAACAGGCATAGGTACATCGACACCGCGCCCCATTAACATCGGTTTTAAGAAACTGTCAGAGACCCCAGCAATAATGACCCAAACGGTAAATATTGTCGCTGGTGTAGAGTCATGGGTTGAGAAAACATAAAATATCAGTGGTAACACCACCAGTAATGGTGGCAACTGCGCAATACCCAAGATAAACACAATGAAGGTAAACAAACCCGCTGCTGGAATACTAAAGGTAAATAGTGCCGAGCCGATTAATATCGCTTGGATAAACGCCACCCCAACAACACCTAGTAACACACTTCGAATTGTCGCTGCGGTTAATGTTGTCCACTCTTCACCATGCTTGCCAACAACTTTAACAGCCACAGTGCTCACTGCAGCGGCAGACTTCTCTGCATGTGCCATAAAGCCACCAGCAATCGCTAACGACACGATAAACATCACTAATGTGCCTACGCCGCTGCCTAACACCCCAGCCATAGTGCCAACGGCTGATTTAATTTGTGGTAAGAAGTGGATTACCGCTTTTTCAAGATTGGTTGAAAAAAGCGCCCAGGCATCAAACAGCTTGTCGCCTATCAAGGGGATATCAGCAATTTTTTGAGTAGGGCCAGGTATTTTAATCTCACCTGATTGCAAAACGGCAATAGTATGACTGACGCCATCAAATATTGAACTGGAAACTAATATAAACGGCGTAATAAGCAATATAATACTGCCCAACGCCAAAATAGTCGCCGCGAGTCCTCGCCGTCCTTTCAGCGCCCGCTCGAGCTTTTGAGTCAATGGCATTAATGCCACCGCAATAATTGCTCCCCATAAAACAGGAATAACAAATGGTTTAATAATGTCATAAGTCCAAACGATTAAAATAAACAACAAACCGATACGAATGGCTGACTCCATCATATTGGTTATAAAAAGTTTGCTTTGACTGTGCTGCATTGGATTTTCCATATTAACGTTCCTGTTCTGAGACTTTTTGAGCCAATCCAGCGCTCACCAAACTTGCAACCACAATAGCCATATAAAACACACCAGCAATTGCCTCCATATAAACAACCACCTGAGCAAAAGCAGAGTTTGGACTAATATCGCCAAAACCTAGAGTGGTCAATGTAACGAAACTAAAATAAGCCATTTGGGAAAAATTTTGCCCCCAAACACCCTGCTCTACACCAGTAAAAGCATTGGGCGATAGTGCTAAAATGAGCAAATAGATAAGTGCCCACTGCAAGCCAAGAAGTAAAAACAGTGCAATCGAGCCTACTACCTTATTGCTGTTGACTGAGCCTGAAAATAAAATCTGCCTCGCAATTGAGCTAAAGGTGCCCCAGAAAAAAGCAAACATGAGTACTAGCATCAGTACATTTAAGTATGGGATAGCCAAAAACTTTTTGAGTAGAACCAACATCACCCAAACGATGATTAGCGCTTGCATGAAACGTTTCCAGCTTTTATCAATCCCTAAACTCACCACGCACACCAAGAAAGTGACCGCTATAATCCCCTCTAACACAGCTTCGAGCATACCTTGGGCTACACTTTTAACCAGTGCAGCACTGAGCAACAGCACGACTAACGCAGCTGTCATATAGTAAAAGTTGTTATCGCTATTTATTTTTCGCTCAATCAATTGGCATTACCTTCTACAGTTTAATGACTCAGCCCCAAAACAAGCTCACCATTAAACATTACACAAATATCTTGTGGGTCAATGTTTAATCGCACTTTAACACCAATGTATTTGCAATAATGCCAGCAACCACGCCGTGCAGCACGCCGCCGACGAGACTATTAGAACCATTGGGAGCTTTATGAGAACAGACAGAAGGCTAAAAGGAGTAGCAATAATCAATAACAATTTGAGATCCAAGCTGCAACGACTAGCCCTTATTAAATAATAAAGTTGCGGCCCGCTAACTTGGCGAGCCGCAAATCCATTTAACGATTAATCAACAGTACAACCTTGAGCGAGCTGGTCAGAAACACGGCGCCAGACGCCCCAAGGTTCAGCAGCAAAAACAATGCTCGGTGCATTGCCGCCCGCAATATACCACTCGTTGCGATACTGCTTACAATCTAAAGCATCAATAACCACTTCTCCAGGGCTGCTATACAGCTGCGCTTGATCCCAATAACCTTCTTTAGGTGGCACGGGAGGAGTATGCTCACCGGTACTGAAACTGCATTGTCCATTTGAATCCAGGGTAAATGTCATTTGAGCGCTCAGAGAGACATAAGTATTGTCTTTCTCTGCAGCGAGTGCTTGTAGCACTGTGGTCGCTTCGTTAGCACAAGACGCTTTGCCATCGCTAGTATTTAACGATACAAAACTGCCATGAAGATCGATCTTCAAACTATTTTGCGGCAATAAGTACTCGTTTACATCTGCTTGAGCGGCGGCATTTTGGGTCACGACTAGGCTGGTTTGACTGTACAAATTGTAGAAGTAGATCTCTTTTTTGCTGCTACTATCGTAAGGACCGCCTTCGCCAAGCTCATAGATAGGTAACTGCACAATAATTTTTTCTAGCACCCGACCAAATTGCTCGCGATAAGAAATAGTGCCATTGGTTGCAAGCAGCGCAAACTCCTTCGCCGCAGCTTGTTTCGCTAACTCAATCACCCCAGCTGGGTAAAAACCATAGGTTTGTAATAACGACAAATAGTTGCTGATATCCGCTTCAGTTAGCTGCACATCATAACTGGTTGCGCTGTGGTATGCCTTTTCGGTCAAGTTATTGGTTACATCTGGGATTTGCCGAATATAACGTGCGCCAAAATCATTCTGCTTTTGAAAGCAGGTCCAATCATCTTCAAGATCTTCGGCAATATTAACGCAGTGGTCAAAAATCTCTTGGGTTCTAAGCACTTGATCTTTAGCGGCATAAGGACCGCGGTTATACATAAAAGACATCAACATAGATAACGCATCAGGATCCTTTGATGCTTGTAAAAATAGATGCATAGAATCCTGAGACGCGTCAGAACCTTGATTCCAAGGCAAAGAGCCACTGACGATTGCCAAGGCTGAACCGTTATAAAAACCGCTGCTAATGGCTGAACCTAAAATATTACTGGCAGGTCCATTATTAGAACTCAGTACTTCTTTAGGGTCCATATTGGCATAGGGGGTTGGGAATCCACCGCCGACAACACCTTGGAGCTCAGCCCATGCTGAGCCTGGATACTCTATTTGCAATACGCCGTCATCTTCTTCAGTACTGCTCATTGGGACGTCGGGCAAATCGTTACCGAGCGAGCTTTCTTGTAGCCCTTTAGAGACAAAGTAATTAGGGTTCATCTGTCTTTCAAAGTAATTACCAAAGGATTCACCACTGGCAAAATTACGCGTTAGCTCAAAAGTGCCATTGACGCCCTTCTTTAAACCATATTGCATCTGCACTCGGCTAGACGCACTGGCATGGGCAAAAGCCAGCGCCCATAATTTGTGCTCGACGATTGTGGCGCTGCTTGGATGGTTAAGCACACTGAGATCGACAATGCCAGCGTGCTCTGATTTCCAATTGATATGATAAAATTGGCCAGGATTGTTACAACCCGCACGATCGATATCAAAGCCGCCATCAGCGGTCTCAATGATCTCACAGTGATAATTAACCGTAATGTTATCCGCCAAGCGAATTTGATAGTCGGGTGCAGCGTTATTGACTGCATTTATGGTGGGCATTAAGGCTTGATATTCAGCTTCACTGATAAACTGAACCGCCATAGCCGATTGGCAAACAAGTGATAGCACAACTGCTTGGGCAACCTTTGATTTAACTAAGCTCATTTTGTTAGATCTCTTCATTGTGGGTGAACGTCGCAAACATTGAAATGTACAATAAACAACCAAGCCTGCGGTATAGAGTGTCACTTTAAATAACCACAAAACAAAACCAACAAAATCACCACTTTAGCTACAGCTAAACTTAGACCCTGAACACAACCTATTAATATTTAAAGATTAATAAGGATATAATAACAATCCCTTGTACTCCGCCTTAAACTGTTGCACACTTGTGACAGCGCTGTCAATTTTAATTGTATACGAAAATGCGCTTGATTTATGACGTAGTCTAAATTGGTTTTTATCGCAGTATTATTTTCTTTTAGGGACAAATAAGGTTTTAGAAAAACTAATAACGAGGTAGTTACGTTCTCTTTTTAATCGAATAATCAAATGGAAACTGGTGATTCAAAATGAGATCTAAAACATTAATCCGTTACCCCCTATTAGCATCCAGCATAGTGCTGAGTGGCAGTCTATTGAGTAACATCACTGCAGCAGCACCTGGCACACCGACTATCGCTTGGATGGAAACCAATTATGCCGCTCCTGCCAACTACACCGTAAAGTGGGATATGTGGTGGGGCGATAACGGCAATACCTGGTACTTACTCGAAAACAACAATATCATTCATACCGGTGCCATAATCGCTAACGGTCAAAATGCCCAGCAAAGTCAATTCACGGTTGCTCAATCTGCTGCGGGACAGTTTACTTACCAAGTCAAGCTGTGTGATAACAGCGTCACCCCAGAGTCTTGTAGCCTAAGTGCCAGCAAAACTATCGTTGTCAGCGGCGATGCCGTTAACCAAGCGCCCGTTGTGAATGCCGGTAGCGATCAGCAAGTGGCCATTTCCAACAGTGTCACACTCAATGCCAGCTATACTGATGACGGGCTTTCAACGCCGGTAAGTAACAGTTGGTCAACCGTTTCAGGCCCAGGTACAGCAACATTTACCGATGCAACCCTTGCTACAACCGGTGTTAGCTTTGATGCGATAGGCGAATACATCTTGCGTTTTAGCGTCAACGATAATGAATTTACCAGCAGCGACGATATCACTATTTCGGTCAGTGCAGAACAAGCCAACCAACCACCGGTTGCCAATGCTGGCGTTGATAAGTCAGTCTCTGTGGGCACGACACTGACACTGCAAGGCAGCTTTACTGATGATGGCAACTCGACAGCTGTGAGCCAAAGTTGGTCGCAGCTTTCAGGCCCTGAAAACATCAGTTTTAGTGATCCCACGCTAGCTTCCCCTTCAGTTACATTTAATAGCGTCGGTAGCTATGTGCTTGACTATACAGTTAATGACGGTGAGTACTCTGCGTCTGATCAGCTCAATATAGAAGTCACAGCAGCCAGCTCATTGGAAAAACCTAATCGCGTCGAAATTGCTTGGCGCTCACCAAGCGCAGCACTGAGTAATGGCAAAGCCGATATTGCGTTAACCTGGAATAAATACTCAGGCATAAGCGGCACCTCATGGGAGCTGTTACAAAATGATCAGTTGATCCACAGTGCAACCATTGCTGAAAATGGTAATAACCTACAAACCGCCAGCACTGTTGCCACCGTCAACAGTGCCGGGAGTTACAGCTATGTGGTTGCACTGTGCCAAGGTAGTGGCAGTCAAAAAATATGCAGCCATAGTAACCCGTTAGTCGTCACAGTTACCGGAACCGGAGGAGGCCTCCCCGCCACCGCTTGTGACACCAACGCTGAACCATGTTTGCCCAATAGAGCCGATCCAGTGGCATTAGCGGTCAAAGGCTGGCCCAGCACCTTAGCAATGGGCTCCATTACCGACAACAGCGCATCGATTAATGATGCTCTGGCTAGCGCCAACTTAGACGCCATATTTAAATACAGCGGCGATGGCATGGGCGATAGAGGCCGAGTCATTGAGCCGATTGTCACCCTGCAAACGATTAATCAAGCAAGACAGGTTGAAGCGATTAACGCGCACAGCGTGGTACCAACAATGGTCGTTTACACCGCGAATGCCAGTGGCGGTGGCGTGGCTGCTGAAGATATCACCGATTATAATAATTTGGTGATGCATTACCAAAACCTCATTCGACTGACTGCGGTGATGCAAGCGCAAAAGGATGCTCAACACCCTAACCCAGGCTCAATCATCCTCAACGCTGATCTACTCGGTGAATGGCAAAAAGGCCAACTGTCGCATTTCAAAGACGCCTTCGGTGACAGCAGAAACTGGACAAACATCGCTATTAAACAAGCAGTTAAAGAAGCGATTGTTCTAGAAGCCAATTATCAGTTTACTAACAGTAGTGGTAACACAGTGACATTGAACTCATTGTACAATCTACAACAATTACAAACTGAAGTTGATAGCGCGCTTGCTGACAACATCAAGGGCTGGGTGCAATCGCAAAACTTCATTGTTAAACGTTTTAGCCCCGATGTGTCATTCAGCTGGTTAGTCAATTTGTGGAGTCCTGGTAGTGCCAATTGGGTGCATGACAATTATTCAGGCCAGCAAGCAGTTTGGAATGCAGCTTCACTGAACGTGGCCAAGTTCATCGATTGGATTGGTGCCTATGACGATAATGCCTATCAACCGGATTACCTCACTTTCGATAAATATGAACGAGATGGTTTCTCACCGATTGGCCGGGCCAATTATGCGTTTGGCGCCAAAGAGTGGCAAAACTACCTCAACTATGTAAAACAAGTGACCGACCATCTCGATACACCGGCGATGCTATGGCAGATCCCCGGCGGCCATATGCCAACCAATGGCGAGTCTAGCGGCAGTTACGATCTGCAAAATAGTGCCTCAAGTGCAGCCAGTTTCTTTATGGGTGATGAAAATATTGGCAGCCAGATCAGTAATATTCGCTCAGAAGTCCTGACCATACCACTGAATGCCAGTGTTTATGACGGCGCCACCTCAGTACAGGCATTATTAAGCCAAACCCCTAATTACGACTGGGGCGTGAGCCAATTACGCCAAAGCGCCTATAGCAACGTGTTTGCCATTTTGTGGGGCGGCGGCTCAACAACGGCTGTAGTGCCTATTAATACCAATGGTAGTGGTGACAATAATTGGTTACGCGATAAAATAGTGAGCTATCAAGCCAATGGTAAGATCCCGTTATATCACACTGCATCAGCGACGACCTCTCAGCCGTTAACCAGCATTAGCCAGCTCAATATCGAGCTTGAGTCGATTGATAGCAAGATGAATAACCAAGTCTTTCTTTATGAAACACCAGACAGTCAATGGATCCCATCGACAGTGTATAAGTGGAATGACTTTCTTGCAGCGCTGAACCCGATGCACAATGTGGGCATTGGTGATGTGAAATTCTGGCTGACCGATCCTAGCGTTGATGATGCCACCAACATTAAATATGCCAAAGTCGCCATAGCAGCCTTTCTCGCCCAGAGCATGAAGGAAACGATTCAATACAATGCCTGTGATGAAAATAATTGGTCTATCAATACTGGCGATCCGGTTAACTACCCCTTGTCTTCATCTTGTGGCCAACTCGGGCAAGTGTACGCAGATTATGGTACCAATGCCCAAGGTATCGACAACCCTTATTCTTGCCCTCGCAACGACAAAATGGAGATCTCCGCCCTCACCCATGCTAAATGGTACGGTGCGCCAGCGCCTTTGTTTACCGCACCCGATGCGGTTCTCGAGGAGAAGGGCTTGTTAGTCAACGGTCATGTCGGCCGCTGGGACTACCAAGAGCATTGTAATGTTTCCCCAACCAGCATCGACACCAATGCCCAAGTGTATGATCGCGAAGATTGCAAGGCGTATGTCGGTCAAAAAGCGGGGAAATTTGTTTGGGATGGTAGCGCGCAAAAGTCAGTGCAAGGTTGCGGTTGGTGGGGTCGTGGCGTGATTCAAACCACAGGCAGACTTAACTTTGGCAAATTAAATCACTTTATCGGCCGTAGTCATGTTGCAGCAGATAAAGTCGGTAATGTGGTTGATGGCACTTTAGTTAAAGCTGCGCCAAGCAACCCACTGTATGCCGATTTGGATCTTTGTGCTAACCCACAGTTAGTCTGTAGTACACAAGAGCACAAAGAGATTAAATGGATAGCCGGGCTATTTTTCTGGATGAATGAGGTTCAAGGCTACAACAATGTTGGCGGCCCTTATGCTTCATGGAACTACCATGAACAGCTAAAAGCCTATGTTGATGGTGGATTACAAGGAAGCAAGTTCATTGACGATGTATCAGGTATCGTCAATCGTGGCTGCCCTGATACAAGCTGTCCTGTCAGTGGTGCTGTTGATGGCTTAGCTAAACGCAAAGACAACTTTGTCAAAGCTCTCGAGGCAATGGGGCTTAATCCTAAGTCATTGTGATCCATAATGAATAAAGGCCTAAGGTGAAAACCTTAGGCCTTTATTTTTGCTCACTTTAAACAAATGGTTCATCAACTTTTATCTTCTACAACAGACTCCAGCTGGCTTTGCAGCTTGAGTCTCATTTTGCTCAAATCACTATAAAACAACAGACTTTCAGCAATATCCAACACTCTAGGTGTACCAGATTCATGCAAGGCTTGATAGTAAAACTCCTCTGCCGATGCAGGATTACCAAACGACTCCGCCAATTTGGCTCTCAAAACAAACGTCATAATTGTATTGTGTGTATGAGGGATTTTATTCAGATATTGCACCGCTTCGATGGGCAGATCTTTAGATAATGCATGTAAAGCCATCGCTTCGTACACTTTGAAAGATTTAGGTGATTCCGTTAGCAAGGGTAAAATCTTCTCAAAGTCACTGTTAAGCGCATTAATACTATCAATTGATAAATTTGACTTACCTAAATACGCTATTGCCATGTTGTATGTATAGTTCATCGATAACAGGTAATGGTTTTGAGGATCAGTTTCCAGCGCTTTAGCAAGTAAATCAACGGCATCAAACTGCTTATCATAACTATGTAAAGTACCAATAGCCTCAAGTGACAAGGCTAATGCAATTGGTTCAGATGGCATTTCACGTAAAACCAGATCTATTTCAGACTTGGCGATATCGATATTAAAAGCATCGAGCACATCATCTATCATTAACTTGATGCTGCGTTTCAAATGCGCCTCGCTGATGGGGTACTTTCTATCTAGATGTTGATAATTGGATATTTTGTTAAAGTATTCAATATTTACATAATCGATATCATTCTCGCGAGTGACAATAAAAGACAACTTTTTGGCTGCTATCGAATGATCTTTCGGATTAAAAGAAACTCGATAATTAACATTATATTTAAGATACTCAATAACCTTAAAAATAATTCCATTCTGCAAGGCGGAATTTTCCAGTGAATTATCAATTGATGCCTCAATAGATCTAGGCTCTAAAGCACCATAAACAACCGTTTCTACTGACGGCTGTTTGGCAATATCTGCACGATTGAAAAACACCACCACAACGGCCACAGCAATCAAAGCTCCGACCATCGCCAGTAAGCTAGTAAAGCGTAAACTCTTTGCTGATTTTACTGCATTAGCAGGTTTCTCAACTTCATTAGTTTGTTTAGGCTTTATTGTTTCTTGAGCCGCAACGTTGCTTTTCTGCTCAGGGTTGGCTTCTAATATCTTAGGCGTAGCACTTTGGATTGTTGGTTCATGTTTAATGTCATTGACCACTTCTACTTCAGCATCAAGCTTATAGCCCCGTTTAGGCACAGTGATGATATAACCTTGTAGATGTTGGTTATTTGTCTTGAGTATTTTTCGAAGCTCAAAAATCGCTTGAGTAATGACTTGATCGGTGAGGATGGAGCCTTTCCACACATGGTCGATAATTTCGTCACGGCTCAATGTTGTTCTAGGGTTATCGCACAGAAAAAGTAGTAGATTGGATAAACGATTGTCGATTAGGATCTCTTGCTCATCGAGAACAAGCTTATTTTCATGAGGCACAAAAAACCAATTATCTATCCTATAACTTTGCTTTTGCATCTAGTATCCTAACGTCCTGTTCCTTTAGGGTTATACTAGGCGGTTTTGAGGAAATATCAATAACCTAGCCCCTCGCACTGCTCCATATTCAAACTGAAGCAGTTTAGGGGACTCTGTACTCAGAGTGTTAGTTACGGGTTAAAAAGATATTTGCTAGCCAATACCTTTGATAAAGACCACTTCATTGCCTTTATCAACCACATCAACTTTGCCACTTTCAATCAGCTTGGTTTCAACGACAATTGACTGCTTACCTTCTACTTTAGGCTGTCCAGTTGCAGCATCAATGACTATAGCGGCACCTACAACGGCACTAAAAGCAGCCCAAGGGTTCGCATGATAGCTAGGTGCAACGACTACAGCATGACGATGATTATTAACGACAACGGTATTGTTATTGCCACAGTACCTGCTGCCATTAACCCAGCGACATCCAGCAAAACTTGATGAACTAAAGACAATAAGCAAAACACTGCAAATAAAAATTGATTTTTTCATAATGGTTCCAAAATAAAATAGGTGCAGTATTCAGAAATTTAAGTTTAAATACTGCGAATACCTTGATGGCGATTAAAGGCTATACTCAGTGACCTTTGCAATATACTCACTAAAACCATGATAGTATTTATCACCTTTTAGTAGCGTTGTTGAGAAATATGTAGGCTGATTAGTATCTAGATGTTTTTCAACATTACCAGTCAAGTCTTTCAATCCATTAATGCTGTATATGTAATAGGACTTAGTTTCATACAATCCTAATTCAACAGCCTCTTTATCAGTGATTCTTTTGATAACTGTATACTCAGACATATACTCTGTTTCTTCAGTAATATCGTTAAAGGAATCAGATACTGTTGCGACATAAATATTATCGTTTATTTCAACCTGTTCAAGTTGGTTCATCTCTTTATTGAAAATATTTATATCACCTTTATCATTATCAATACTTGCAGCATTAGCAGACAAAGAAGTTATAGCAACTAATAGTAATGCAGCACTTTTTAATGTAAAAGTGCGTGAGTTGATTTTTCTCATAATGTTTCCTGTTAAAGTAAGTGACTAACCAGTTGTTAGCTTGGTGACAATTCTACGCTGCTAACTTTTTAATACATCAAAGAAGCATAATGAAAAAATAAAAAGCCAACTTTATATATCAAGTTATTGATATAAAACAGATAAAACCAAACTCACCTCAGATAACCCCAAGATATACAAAGCAAGACCCAACTCACAAAAACATCATAAAACCGAGTCAATATATCTTTTATGAAACCGTTATTTTTTGCTGATTTCTTTATTCTTCAATGCCATTAATCTAGCGCCAAGTTATGAGTTCTGACAATGAACAGAATCATTATAAACACCTTTATATAAGCGAGAACATAATGTCTAAGAAAGCTACCCTAATCGCCGCAACATCAATGGTAACTATTGTTGTAGTTGTATTTGGTTTTAACTCATTCAAGCAAAATATGATTAAAACTAAACTTGCAGCATATAAGCCAGCTCCAGCAGCGGTAACGTCTACTATTGTTAATAACAGCAACTGGAAAGAAACAATTAGTGCTGTTGGCCATATATCAGCTGATCAACAAGTTAATATTACGCCGCAACTATCAGGACAGGTTCGCAGTATATCATTTAAGTCTGGTGATATTGTGGAACAGGGTAGCATACTCGTTCAATTAGATGACCGATTGCTCCAAGCTAATAAAAAAACTAGCGTGGCTAATCTAAAACTCTCACAAATTGAATATCAACGCCAATTAAAGCTATTAAAAACACACAGCACATCACAAGATTCTGTTGATACGGCTGCAGCAACATTAGCAACCAGTCAAGCTGACGTTGAATATATTAAAACTCAAATTGACTTTATGCAGGTAAAAGCACCTTTTGCAGGAAAAGTGGGCATAAGAAAGGTCAACAAGGGGGACTTTATCCAACCAGGTACCACTGTTGTTGAATTACAGAACCTGAGTGAACAATACATTGACTTCTCTATCCCAGAGATACAGTTAGCCAATGTCGCTTTAGCGCAAACAGTGACTTTTACAACTGATACTTACAAAGGACAAAGTTTTATTGCCCACATTACAGCAATTCAACCCTCTGTTGATAGCCAGTCGCATAACTTGGATATTCGCGCCAAGGTGGACCAAAGCTCTACAACTAACAAAGCCTCATTTATTTCAGGTATGTATGTAGAAGCAAAGATTGATACTGCTAACAAGTTAACCCTTATTCCTGTGCCTAATATTGCGGTTAATTATTCGCTATATGGAGATTCTGTTTACGTTCTAAAAGCAGATTCTAAAGTCGCCAGTAAGGATAACAGCAAGTTATTTCTATATAACGTAGAACGTCGCGCAGTAACGACCGGTGAAGAAAGAAACGGTCTAGTCGGTGTTACGTCAGGACTTAAAGCCGGTGATCAGATCATCACCTCCAATACTCAAAGCTTAAAAGATGGCGCACAGGTTCTGGTAAACAACTCTCGTCCATTTACCCAAACAGCATCAGATACAACCAACAAAGGTGAGAAATAATCCCATGAATTTTACCGACTTATTTATTAAACGCCCAGTACTTGCAACAGTGCTAAGTCTCATGCTGTTGGTGTTAGGCCTTAAAGCTTTTGGCATGATGCAAGTGCGTCAATACCCAGAGCTAGAAACGGGTGTGATTACCATCACCACACAATACCCTGGTGCCAGCGCATCAAGTGTACAAGGTTATGTAACTCAACCACTGCAGGCGCAAATCGCTCAGACTGCCGGTATCGACTATATGACATCGGACAGCAGCTTAGGTAAATCACTGATTACGGTCTATCTAAAATTAGATTACCCGTCAGACAAAGCTCTGACAGAAATTTTGTCACTCGTGCAACAGGTTAAATACCGTTTGCCAGCTGGTGTATTAGATCCGAGTATTTTGAAATCTACTTCGCAATCACCGATCTTATACCTGTCATTTTCGAGTGATACCTTAGCAACGGAACAGATCTCGGACTATATTAGCCGTGTGGTTAAGCCAACAATATCTACAGTTAGTGGTGTGTCTAAAACTGACATTTTAGGCCAGCGTGACTTTGCAATGCGCATCTGGTTAAACCCAACTAAAATGGCTGCTTTTGGCATCACAGCATCTGATGTGCAAAATGCTATCAAAGGCAACAATGCAGTAAGTGCTGCAGGTAAAGTAAAAGACCAATATATTGAAGTTGATATTAATGCTCACACAGATGCAGCATCAGTTGCAGAGTTTAAAAATATCACGCTTAAAGCAAGCGATGGTCACCTAATCCATATGCAAGATGTTGCAACGGTAGAACTCGGTGCCAACACTTATGACACCGAAGTTAACTTTAACGGTAAACCAGCGGTTCTGACTGCGATAAGCAATACATCAAACTCTAATCCGCTTAACGTGGCTGCTGATGTTTACACGGTTTTGCCAAGTATTATCGATAGTTTACCAGCAGGAATGGAAGCAAATGTTGTTTATGACTCAACCAAGTATATTCAAACTTCAATCGATGAAGTGGCTAAGACACTGATAGAAGCTGCACTTATTGTTGTTATTGTTATTTTTGCCTTCTTAGGCTCTATGCGCGCAATGATGATCCCACTAGTGACCATTCCACTGTCTCTAATTGGCTCTATGTTTTTCATGCTTGCAATGGGTTTCAGTATTAACATTTTAACCCTGTTAGCAATGGTGCTTGCTATTTCGCTGGTAGTCGATGATGCGATTGTTGTTGTTGAGAATACTTTCCGTCACTTAGAAGATGGCACCGATCCGGTAAAAGCAGCCATTATCAGTGCCCGTGAAATTGCAGGCCCAGTATTTGCGATGACGATTACGTTGGCTGCAGTTTATGCCCCAATTGGTTTTATGGGCGGTCTAACAGGTAAATTATTTACCGAGTTTGCCTTTACCTTAGTCGGTGCCGTGCTTATTTCTGGTTTCTTAGCGCTGACATTGACACCTATGATGTGTTCAAAAGTACTGTCTCAAAAAACGCTTGAAGGTAAGCTCGTTAAGAAAATTGATGGCATTATCGAAATCGTCACTCAATACTACACCCGCATGCTAAACGTGGTCGTTGATAACAGAAAGTTAGTTTGGCCTTTCGCTGGGACGGTATTAGTTGCATTAGTATTTATGTTCACTCATACCGCTTCAGAACTTGCACCACAAGAAGATCAGGGTGTAATGATCATGATGGGTAAAGGCCCAACAACAGCGAATACTGATTATCTTAATCACTTTACTCAGCCGTTAACTGAGATTGTAAACTCTTATCCAGAGAAAGATATGGATATGATGGTCAACGGTTATCAGAACGACCAAACATTCTTTGGCCTTGCGGTACTAAAAGATTGGAGTGAACGTGATGCGTCAGCTAAAGACATCATGAACCGATTCCAAAGCGATGTGAGTACAGTTCCTGGCGTGCAAGTTTACACTTTCTCACCACCAGATTTACCCGGAACTGCGCAGGGTTTACCGTTCCAAATGATCCTGAAAACACCTACAGGGAGTTATGAAGATCTATACAAGTACGCCGAGAAAATGAAAGATTACGCCATAAAAAGCGGTAAGTTTCTTTATGTACAGAACGACTTAGACTTTAGCAAACCACAGGTAGAAGTCAGTATTAACCGTGATAAAGCCGCCCTAATGAATGTTGACACACAGCAAATTGGTTTAGTGTTATCACGTTACTTAAGTGAAGGCTTCGTCAACTACTTTGCATTAAATGAGCGCAGCTATCAGGTGATCACTCAAGTACCACAAGATGACCGTCGTATTGCGAAAGATTTGAAGCAGTACTACGTAAAATCTGCCAATGGGAAAATGGTAGCTTTAGCTTCACTGGTTACCATCACTAAGAGCGTTCAACCATCAGCCGTTGATCAATTCCAGCAGCTTAACAGCGCAATGATTGAAGCGAAAATGATGCCTGGCGTGAGTATTGGTGAAGCTTATACAGTGATGGCCGAGGCAGCTGAGCAGATATTACCAAAGTCATACAGCACTGATGCATCTGGCCAGTTACGTCAGTTCTTAGAAGAAGGTTCGTCATTAGTCGCGACATTCTTTTTAGCGATTATCATTATTTACTTAGTATTGGCAGCACAGTTCGAAAGCTTTAGAGACCCACTAGTTGTGTTAACCAGTGTGCCATTGTCAATTTTTGGCGCAATGTTACCGCTTTACTTCGGTCTTGATACATTGAATATTTATACCGAAGTCGGTTTGGTTACTTTGATTGGCTTGATTAGTAAACACGGTATTTTGATTGTTGAGTTTGCTAACCAACTGCAAGCTGAAAACGGTTACAGTAAACGTGAAGCTGCGGTAAAGGCTGCTGCAGTAAGACTTAGACCAGTACTAATGACAACAGCAGCAATGGTTATTGGTGTTGTACCGTTACTTGTCGCCGTAGGTGCAGGCGCACAAAGCCGTTTCGCTATCGGTTTGGTGATTACAGTCGGTATGTCAATTGGTACTTTGTTTACCTTGTTCGTTTTGCCTACGGTTTATACCTTCTTAGCGCAGGACCATAGACAAAGTGCAGAGGAGCCAACTAAAACAACACCAACTGCAGCATAACGCTTAACAAACCCATAGGCTGTCCCTTCAGCCTTGCATAATAAAAAGCCTAGAGTATTCCTCTAGGCTTTTTGCTACTGAAAAAAGCAGATGAAATTGTTAGCGATACCCGTTATAGCCAAATCATAAATTGATTTTGACCTGTAAACCTTAAGCGATTATGGTGTTGCTCCAATTAGAATAATAATAAATACAGGACGCCTCAGTTTTACTGAGACCGTAAAATACTATGTCCATTTTTACATCCAAATCTATTTTACTATCAGCCCCAATAGCTTTTTTATCGCTGCAGTTGAGCCTGATGTCGCCCGTACAAGCTGCAGGCTCTTTTTATGCAACTCAAACGCTACAATCTCAGCGACCCCATGCGTTCGCACTGCAACCAGAAGCGTATGATTTCCTAATAGCTGCACAAACAAAAACCATTAAAGATGGCGATAAACTGGTTGAGCTTATCCTTGCTGATAAAGATTTGACCGCCGCACTTTCAAAATGGCACACGCTCTCAATCGATGAGCAAATACCCTTTCTGCGTAAAGTGTTTGCATTAGAATATCGCTCAATGGGCATAAAGCCGCCCATGCTAATCATTGATAACCACAGTTACCCAAATAAAATGGTCTATTTTGACTTTGATGTGACGTATTTATCTCCATTAGCGACCAATGATAGTGTTAATTCAGGTGTTGTTTATCTCAACCCTGACAAATTGGCAGCTCAAGACAAATTTGCCAGCTTAGCCTTTCTAATTCATGAAACCAGACACTCTTATCAATTTCAGCTCAGTCAACAACAGCATAGTAATGTTAAAGATAATCAACTCGCTTCAGGTTACATTGCTGCATTTAGCGCCCAAAAATCACTCACGGGCTTTGGGTTTAGTGATTTTCTGACTCTGCTTAATGAATACGAGGCGTTTCAATACGGCAATTACGTATTAGGTCGATTAACCCAGTGGCAGTTCGATCTTATCAGTATGGGCACTTTTGCCAGCCAGTTTGATAGCCGTGGTCAACTAAAGATCGATCTATTACAGCTCGCCGATAGCAATAATTCTGGTGAAATAACGACTGAAACGATGAGTTTATTGCAGAAATATAATCAAATTGCCGAGCAACAATACCAACTGCGCCAAGCCGCTAAAGCCCCATGAATAGCCAACAATCACTTGGCTTTATGTTGCTGGCTGTTCTATCTGCAGTATTAATGGCAACCATCGGTGTGTTCGCTCGTTATGCAGCACTACCCGCAGAACATATTACCTTCTATCGATTAGTCATTGGCGCTGCATGTATGCTGGTGTTTATGCTAATGAGTGGTAAAGCTAAGCAAGTAATCCACAAACCCAGTAAACGCACAGTCATCAACGGAGTAATGCTCGCGGGCTTTATGGTGTTCTATGTACAAGCCATCAGTTATATCAACATGGCTAATGCTGTCATGCTTATCTACCTTGCGCCATTAACCACCGCGGCCTTTGCCCACTTTGTTTTTAAAGAACGGTTGAATAACGTAAACTGCGCTCTGATAATACTCGCGCTAATTGGTTTTGGGCTGATTTTGCCGAGTAGTCTCAACAGCCAAAACCAGCAACAAACTCTAGGTTACCTCTATGCAACACTCGCAATGCTTAGCTACAGCGGTTTTATGCTCATCAACCGTAAGCCAAGCCAATCAACCCCCTACCAAAGCACCTTAGTACAACTTAGCGTTGGTGCGGTTTGTCTACTGCCATTTATATTACAAGCCCCGATTATGCCTTCATCAGAACAATGGGTGTGGTTAGTGGCTATCGGCATACTGCCTGGCTTTTTAGCCATATTATTCGCCGTCAAAGCACTAAGAGCATTACCCGCTATATCATTTGGCACCCTCGCCTACTTTGAACCGGTAGCAGTGGTTATTTTTGCTTGGAGTATATTTAATGAAACACTTGATGGTATTCAACTTATTGGCGCACTGATGATCATTCTCGCAGGAGTTGCTCAAGGGGTTGTAATGCAAAAGCAGCGACCAAACAAAGGAATTGAGATCGACTAAAACTCGGCCGCGGTAGACATTTTTGAACTAGATTTAAACAGGGCTTTTTATTTTATCACCTACAATCACTTTGAAAATGGGAGGTATATGCGCCAGATCACCGTTGATTGGTTTAGGTTATTTCGCTACTCATTTCTGTTCATCGCCTTTAGTCTGATTGTGACTGCCTTTATGCTAATCTACTTTTCAGCTAACCTTGAGGAAGCTTGGCATAAAGGGCTGATGCTTACATTTAAAGAGTTAGAAATGTCATTGGAATTAAGCTTAACACTGTTCATCTATATCAGTTTTCCAGTGCTTTTATTCCGATTTATGTACTACTTTTCGAAAATGCTCTATCGTGGCAGGCAGCAAGGTGTAGCAATTATTACTTATAAAACCCTATTTAATCCGTTTAACTTTCTGTTATTCCCAAGCTTACTTAACCCTCAAGGATTGTTGTATCGACGGCGCTGCATTTTGGCACTGCTGCTACTAGTGCTCATCTACTTGGTGATAATCTTAATCACTTAACCTGCTGCAGAAATTTAACGGCATTATTCAACTCTCGTGTTCTTGCCATTGGTGGCAACGAATTTAAAAATGCTTGGCCATAGGGGCGATTAACAATTCTATTGTCACATAAGATAAGTACCCCTTTGTCTTTCTCATCGCGGATTAAGCGTCCGACTCCCTGGTTGAGTGATATCACCGCCTGTGGCAGTGAGATCTCAGTAAAAGGGTCTTTCCCTTCTCTGGCGATGCTTTCACTACGTGCGCGATAAAGATTATCTTCGGGTGAAACAAATGGCAGCTTATCAATGATGACACAACTCAGCAGTTTTCCTCGTACGTCTACCCCTTCCCAAAATGCCCCTGTCCCTAGTAGCACTGCGTTGCCCAATTGGCGGTACTTTTTCAGTAGGCTTTGCTTATTCGCTTGACCTTGTACTAACAGCGGATATGAAACTCGACGCTGCAAAGCAACTGCGACTTGATTCAACATTCTATGACTAGTGAATAGAATAAAAGTTCGTCCCTGAGCCGCTTCAACCGCTTGCACACAAACGTCAACAAACTGCGGTAATATCGCACTGTGATTACTGACGCTAGCCAAATGGCGTGGCACGCAAAACAGGGCATTGTTGGCATAGTCAAAAGGGCTTTGTAGCAATAGCTGTTTGCAGTTACCTATTCCCAGCTGTTTAGTGAACAGACTCAGATCTTGATTTATCTGCAGCGTAGCCGAAGTAAAAATCCATGCTACTTTTTCGTCGAATAGCTTTTTACACTCTTTAGCGACATCAATTGGCGCAATCCTTAGCATCAAGTAACGATGGCCGTAATCAATACTATAGGCAGCTTGATTGTTCTCACACAAAAAAAACAGTTCGAGTTTAGCCGTTTGAACATCCAACTTTTCGAGTGCATCATCTAAATTATCACTGCGACCGACATGACCCAGCAAGACGCTTTTCAGGGTGGTTAGCTCTTTAAGTAGAGACCAAGATAAAGCTGCTAGCGCTTTATTACTTAACATTCTGCGCCAGTCAGTATCACCGGTGTCGAAAAGTGTTTGCTGCCAATCGTTGAGCAAGGTTAAGCAGCGTGCACTCAGTAGTTCTATCTGCTTAGCATCGCGAAGTTCTTTGCGATATATATCAGCAAACTGTTGCAGTAACTCCGCAATCACTCTGGTTGAACATTGCTGGCCAAAGTAGGTCACTGCGATATCAGGTAGCAAATGAGCTTCGTCAAAAATCACCACATCGGGATCGGGCAATAACTCCGCAAAGCCTGTCTCTTTAATAATTTTATCAGCCAGGAATAAGTGATGATTAACCACAATAACCTTAGCGTCCATGGCGCGACTACGGGCTTTGCGGGTAAAGCAAACATCATAATGATCACAGCGTTGACCAATACAAGTTTCTTTAGCACTGCTTATTAAAGGCAGTGCCTGCGAACTTTCTGACACAGCAGTTAGACCCCCAAGATCACCATCAGTTGTCTGTCCTGCCCATTGATTGATCCTCAATAAGTCATCAAGGATCTGTGTGTCCATTGAACTTGCACCAGATAACTCCTTTTCCATCAAATGTTGGCAAAGATAGTTGTTGCGACCTTTTAATAAGGCCACTTTAGGTGATAAACCAAGCATTAACAGTAATGCGGGTAGGTCTTTGTAAAATAACTGCTCTTGCAAGTTCTTACTGCCGGTACTGACAATAATCTGCTTATGACTAAGCAGTGCAGGAATAAGATAAGCGAAGGTTTTACCCACGCCCGTGCCCGCCTCTACTACAAGATTTTGACGACTTGATATCGAGTCACTAACCGCTTCAGCCATTTGTTGCTGCACCAAACGCAGACTAAAGCCTTTGATTGCTTTAGCCAATGCACCATCAGCTGAGAATGCCGCTAAAACCTGCTGTGTTAATCTCGCGCTCAAAAGCACCTGTACTTAGTGGTCATAGTGTCCAACATCTTCGTCATAAAAAGAGATACAGCTTGAGTGTAACGTATGCTGCTATAGGCTTATAGCGCTTCATCGCCGAATAACACTAAAAAAGCCGGAATTTGCTAGTTGTCGATTGTCCTTTTTTAGAAACAAGGTGGATACTCATCTTGCCCAAAGTGAAACTTGTGACATTTAGATGAACATTGCTCATCTGCTTAAATTAATGGTTGCAATCAGTTATAAAACTGATTAATTTAAATGTATCGGCAACGCAGAGTTATCTCGGTTGCAGATTTATGGCCATCAGGCCCAACTGAATATTTAACGTAGAGAAACAAGAATATGATACAGCTTTTGAACACTATCCATCATCATCACCATATGCGGTAGCCTTCGGAAGCTCACTGCCGGAGGACTCATTCCTTCTGGCGGTTGATTCAAAATATCAAAAACCCCTAGAAGGAATTCTAGGGGTTTTTTGGTTTTAGTTTAACAGTTTGTTTTATATGAATTTTTGAATCAACTTAAAGGAAGTATCCATGTCAGAGTCAAACAGATTGAGAATTGCAATCCAAAAATCAGGTCGTCTATCTAAAGAGTCTCTGAAATTACTTAAGAGCTGTGGTGTAAAATTTAATATCAATGAGCAACGCCTAATTGCTCACGCTGATAACCTACCCATTGATTTACTGCGAGTGCGTGATGACGATATTCCAGGCCTAGTCATGGACGGTGTCGTCGATTTAGGTTTTATTGGCGAAAACGTACTGGAAGAAGAACAAATCGAGCGCCAAACCTTAGGCAAACCCGCTGAGTTCACTAAGCTACGCCAGCTTGATTTCGGCGCATGTCGTTTATCACTTGCTGTACCTAACGAGTTTGATTACCAAGATGCCAGCTCGCTCGAAGGGCTGCGCATTGCCACCTCATACCCTAACCTGCTACGTCGCTACCTAGAACAGAAAGGTATTAACTACAACGACTGTATGCTCAAAGGCTCTGTAGAGGTTGCGCCTAGAGCTGGTCTATCTGATGCCATATGTGATTTAGTCTCAACTGGCGCCACACTAGAAGCCAATGGCCTTTATGAAACTGAAGTCATTTACCAGTCAACGGCATGCCTTATCCAGTCAACCACAAGCCAGCCAGATGACAAACAAGCGCTTATCAACAAGATCCTTTCTCGCATCAACGGTGTTGTACGCGCTAAAGAGAGTAAATACATTTTGCTACACGCACCAACTGAAACCCTAGAGCAAATTGTAGCCTTACTTCCTGGTGCAGAAAACCCAACCGTATTGCCACTCAATGATGATACCAACCGTGTTGCAATCCACGCAGTCAGCACCGAAGACCTGTTCTGGGACACCATGGAACAGCTTACTCAGCTAGGTGCAAGTTCAATTCTTGTCATGCCTATTGAAAAAATGATGGGGTAAGTTGATGGACATTCTCAATTGGCAAACATTAACAACAGCGGCGAAACAAGACGCATTGGCAAGGTCGCCGCTGATCGGCGACTCAAACCTTGAGCAAACTGTGGCTAATATTATCGATGCGGTAGTGGCTGATGGTGACTGTGCTTTGCGCCGTTTTGCTAAGCAGTTTGACAGCGTCAATATTGATAACCTTAAGCTATCAAAAGCGCAAATAGCGCAAGCTTGCCAAGCTGTGCCAGCGGAGCTTAAACAAGCGATAGCCCAAGCTCAAGCAAATATCGATACCTTTCATCGAGCACAGGTATCTAGCCCTGTTGATGTTGAAACCCAAAAAGGTATTCGCTGTGAGCTTAGAAGTGAACCAATTGAGAAGGTAGGCCTGTACATTCCGGGCGGCACAGCGCCGCTGATCTCGACGGTTTTAATGTTGGCACAACCCGCTAAAATTGCAGGTTGCCGTCAACGAGTGTTAGTCAGTCCACCACCGATTAACGACGCTATTATCTACGCCGCCAATGCCTGTGGCATCACTGAGATCTATCAAGTAGGTGGTGCACAAGCCATTGCAGCCCTCGCTTTTGGCACCGAGTCAGTGCCTCAAGTTGATAAAATATTCGGCCCAGGTAATCGCTTTGTCACTGAAGCTAAACGTGCTGTTAGCCAAGATAGCCGAGCAACGGTCAGTATCGATATGCCGGCAGGCCCTTCTGAGGTGTTAGTCATTGCCGATGCGAAAGCCAATGCCAGCTTTGTAGCAGCTGACTTGCTATCGCAAGCTGAACACGGCCCTGACTCACAAGTGATGCTAGTGACAGACTCTAGCGAAGTGGCCAATAAGGTGAATCAAGCACTAACGCAGCAATTGTCTGAGCTTTCACGCTCAGACGTTGCCACTACTGCGCTAAGTTGTAGCCGCACACTGCTGGTCAATGACATGATTGAGGCTGCACAAGTATCTAACCTTTACGGGCCTGAGCACCTCATTATTCAAACCGAGAAGCCTCGAGAAGTGTTAGCTAATATTCGCGCTGCTGGCTCTGTCTTTTTGGGGGCATATACTCCTGAGTCTGTGGGAGATTATGCCAGCGGCACTAACCACGTATTGCCGACTTATGGCTACAGTAAAACAGTGTCAAGTTTGTCACTGGCCGACTTTAGCCGCCGCTTTACCGTGCAAGAGTTAACCGCGGATGGCCTAGCCACTATAGGCAATGCGGTCATGACTCTGGCTGCTGCAGAGCAACTTGATGCTCATAAAAATGCGGTGGCGCTGCGTCTTGCATCACTTAATACCCTTAACAACGACGCTTCGGAGGCATGATGACGAAGACAAACTGTCTTGCACAGCGTTTAGCTAGGCCTGAACTTTTAGATTTGGAAGTTTATCAATCTGCTCGGCGTATTGGCGGCCAGGGTGATATTTGGATAAATGCTAATGAATCACCATTCAATAACACAGGTTTAGTGGGCGTTAACCGTTACCCAGAATGCCAGCCACCAGCATTAATCGATGCTTATAGTCGCTATAGTAAGGTGCCAAGTAACTGTATCTTGACCGGTCGCGGCGCCGATGAAGCCATTGAGATTTTAATTCGTACCTTTTGTAATCCTGGCAAGGATGCCATCACCACCTTTGGTCCCACTTACGGTATGTATGCCATTAGTGCCAAAACAGCCAATGTGGCGGTGAATGCATTGCAATTGACAGATGATTTTCAGCTACCAACGGATTATACGGTGCAGATTGATAAAGGCTTAAGCAGCAAGATCCTGTTCATTTGCAATCCGAATAACCCAACCGGAAGTGTGATTGCAAGGGATGTACTTATTGAGGTCATCGATAGTCATCCTGAGCAGCTAGTGGTGATAGATGAAGCGTATATCGAATTTAGCCCTGAGTATTCGGTGGCAGATTTAGTCGCAAGCAAAAGCAATTTGGTGGTGCTGCGCACCCTTTCTAAAGCTTTTGCACTCGCTGGTGCTCGCTGCGGATTTTTGCTCGCCAACCCTGACATTATCGATATGTGTATGCGTGTCATTGCCCCCTACCCTGTGCCATTGCCGGTTAGTGAACTAGCAGAGCAAGCACTAAGTCCTAATGGCTTAACAACCATGCAAACTCAGGTAGATGAAATGAAGCTGCAAGGCCAGCGATTAGCACAAGCATTGCAAGCCTTTGGTGCCAAAGTGGTAAAAGCGCACGGTAATTACGTTTTGGCAGAGTTTAATGACCAGCCCGCTGTCCAACAAAAGCTAACTCAAGCAGGTGTGATTGCACGAAGTTATAACGACAAACGCTTAGCAAACTGTATTCGCTTTAGCTTTTCCAATCAGGCGCAAACCGACTACTTAATTAACCTTTTTTCGACGCCGAATGAATAAGAATAATCATGACTTGGCATGATGGCTAACGCCAAGTCCAAAATTTAAAAAATCTGAAAGGTAGTATCATAATGAAACAAAAAATTCTCTTTATTGACCGTGACGGCACCATTATCGAAGAGCCTGTGACCGATAAACAGGTAGATACGCTAGCTAAATTGGTATTTGAGCCCAATGTCATTCCTGCACTATTAAAACTACAAACTGCGGGTTACCGGTTAGTGATGGTCAGTAACCAAGACGGACTTGGCACCCCCTCTTTTCCCAAAGATGACTTTGATGCACCGCAAGATATGATGATGCAAATATTGAGCAGCCAAGGGGTTAAATTTGACGATGTCCTTATCTGCCCACATTTCGATGATGAAAACTGCAGTTGCCGTAAACCAAAACTGGGGCTAGTCAAAGAATACCTGACTACTGGTCGCATCGATTTCACCCAATCAGCTGTTATCGGCGATCGTGAAACCGATATGGGACTGGCTGACTCAATGGGCATTCAAGGGCTTCAATACAACCCACAAAGCCTGACTTGGAATGACATTGCCGAAAAACTACTGAGTAAAAATCGTGTGGCTACCGTCGTGCGCACCACTAAAGAGACCGACATTACAGTCACCATCGACCTCGATTCTGGCGTTAAAGGTTCAATCAATACTGGCATTGGTTTTTTTGATCACATGCTAGAGCAGATCTCGACCCACGGTAATTTTAAGATGGACGTTAACGTGGATGGCGATTTAGAAATTGATGATCACCACAGTGTGGAAGATACAGCTCTGGCAATTGGCGATGCACTGCGCCAAGCATTAGGCGATAAGCGCGGAATTGCACGTTTTGGCAATGCCTTTGAGCAAGCGATTCCAATGGATGAAGCCAGCGCAGAATGTTTACTGGATCTATCAGGCCGCCCATTTATTAAATTCTCAGCAGAGTTTGAACGTGAGATGGTCGGTGCGATGGCCACCGAAATGGTGCCACACTTCTTCCGTTCATTCTCAGATGGGCTACGTTGTACTTTGCACCTTAAAACCTTAGGTGATAACGATCACCATAAAGTAGAGAGCTTGTTTAAAGTACTGGGTCGTACGCTACGTCAGGCCGTTGCTATCGAAGGTGATGCATTGCCATCGAGTAAAGGTGTGCTATGAGTGAGCAAGAAGGTAATCAGCAAACAAATGGTACCTCTGGTACCACGGTGATAATCGATACCGGCTGCGCCAACTTAAGTTCAGTTCGCTTCGCGTTTGAACGTTTATTATCGGCTGACGAGCGTCGAAACCTCAGTGTCACCGATGATATCTCGACCATTAAGGCGGCCACTCGGGTCGTGCTACCCGGTGTGGGCACCGCTGGCGCGGCAATGGCATCACTGCGTAACAAGCAGTTAGTCGACGTGATCAGCTCGCTGACTCAACCGGTACTCGGTGTTTGTTTAGGCATGCAGATGTTGACGCGCTTATCAAAAGAGCGTGGCGCAACAACTGAAGACTGTCAGTGCCTTGGGCTGATCCCAACCGACATAGAACAACTTGATAGTAAAGGTTTACCTCTGCCTCATATGGGCTGGAATCAAATAACCCCATCTGCACATCCTATTTTTGAAGGGATCAGCCAAGGCGATTATGTGTATTTTGTCCATAGCTATCGAGCACCAATAAGTGAATTTACTATAGCCAGTGCAGAACATGGTGAGCAGTTTAGCGCGGCGATAGCCAAAGCCAACTTTATCGGCTTGCAGTTTCATCCAGAAAAAAGTGCATCCGTTGGTGCAAGAATGTTGAAAAATTTCCTCAACATGTCGACCGATACTTTTAAGCAAAACAACCATTCAAATCAGTGTGAGGCGTAAAGATGATCATACCAGCAATTGATCTTATAGAAGGTCAAGTCGTTCGTCTTTACCAAGGCGACTACAATCAAAAAACGACGTTTGATTTAAGCCCGTTAGCGCAGCTACAAAGCTACCAAGAGCAAGGTGCTGATTTGCTGCACATTGTTGATTTAACGGGCGCAAAAGACCCGATGAAGCGCCAAACACAGCTTATAGCCAGCTTAGTACAAGGACTAGACACACCGATACAAGTCGGTGGTGGCGTAAGGACTGAAGCGCAGTTGAGTGAGTTACTGGAGATAGGTGTTAGCCGCGTAGTGATAGGCTCATTGGCAGTCAAAGAGCCTGAATTAGTCAAAAGTTGGTTTGTTAAATATGGCAGCGATGCGATCTGTTTAGCGCTCGATGTCAACATTAATGAACAAGGCGATAAAATAGTGGCGGTGTCAGGCTGGCAGTCTGGTGGCGGCAAAACGCTGGAATCCTTAGTGGCTGAGTTTACAGAGGTTGGCCTAAAACACGCCCTTGTAACCGATATTAGCCGCGATGGCACGTTAAAAGGGGCTAATACCGAGCTATACCAAGAGATAAGCGCAGCCTATCCAGAAATTAACTGGCAAGCCTCAGGTGGCATTGCAACCCTTGCAGATGTGCAAGCGGTGAAAGACAGTGGCGCTAATGGCATCATTATTGGCAAAGCACTACTTATCAATCAATTTACCGTTGAGGAGGCGATTACATGTTGGCCAAACGCATAGTCCCCTGCCTCGATGTAAAAGAGGGTAAAGTGGTTAAAGGCGTCCAGTTTCGCAACCACGAAATTGTTGGTGACATTGTGCCTCTGGCCGCTCGCTACGCCGATGAAGGTGCCGATGAATTGGTGTTCTATGACATCACCGCCAGTGCCCATGACCGGGTTATCGACAAGTCGTGGGTCAGCCGTGTGGCTGAGCGTATCGATATTCCATTTTGTGTCGCGGGGGGCATTCGCACCATCGAACAAGCCCGTGAGAAGCTGGCCTTTGGTGCTGATAAGATCTCAATTAACTCTCCAGCGTTAACCGACCCAAGTTTAATCGAACGTTTACAAGACGAGTTTGGCCGCCAATGTATTGTGATTGGTATCGACTCTTACCACGACCACATCAGTGATAGTTATAAAGTAAAACAGTTTACTGGTGATGAGTCTGCCACCAAAGACACCCAATGGTTTACGCAAGATTGGGTAGAAGAGGTACAAAAGCGTGGCTGCGGTGAAATAGTGCTCAACGTGATGAATCAAGATGGCGTACGACAAGGTTATGACATTGAACAGTTGTCTATGGTTCGCTCACTATGCGATGTCCCCTTAATCGCCTCAGGCGGTGCAGGCACAATGGCACACTTTAAAGATGTCTTCACTTTAGCTAATGTCGATGCTGCACTTGCTGCAAGTGTTTTCCACAAAGGGATTATCGATATTCAAGCGTTAAAGCGTTATCTACGTGACAATCAAATCGCTGTGCGCGTTTAATACCAATCGGTATAAGTTAACCACACATAATTTAGCTCGAATTGAGGATGCAACATGACATCGCTTTATCAAACAACACCACAAGACCAAGCACTGTTAGCGCAATTGGATTGGGCCAAAACCGATGGTTTGATCCCCGCTATCGTACAGAACCACCTAAGCGGTAAAGTACTGATGCTAGGTTATATGGACCAAGCAGCTTTAGAAAAGACGCTCACTACCGGTGTAGTCACTTTTTTTAGCCGCAGTAAACAGCGCTTATGGACCAAAGGCGAAACCTCGGGTAATACGCTTGATCTAGTTGCGCTCGATATGGATTGTGACAACGATAGCTTATTGGTTCAGGTGCTGCCTAATGGCCCAACTTGCCATAAAGGCACCGAGAGTTGCTGGACCGATGGTAAGGCCCATAGCTTCATTGATAATCTCAGTGCATTAATTGCGTCTCGCAAAGGTCAAGATCCTAAATCAAGCTACACCGCTTACTTGTTTGACCGTGGCACTAAACGTATCGCGCAAAAAGTCGGTGAAGAAGGGCTTGAGACCGCATTAGCTGCCGCCACCAATGACAAACCAGAACTTATTGATGAAGCATCCGATCTTATCTATCACCTACTGGTGTTATTAGAAGATCAGGAACTATCACTTGAAGAGGTCACTGCAAACCTGATGAAGCGACACAACGCTGCCAAGTAAAATGGGGTGAATAACAGGTTAACTATATCGCTTAAGATCTTCATCTTGATTATAGTTAACCTGTAATGCTCAATACTAAAGCTTCACCTAATATAAAGGCATTAGAATATTATTCACACACAAATACAGTTACATAGAATTACAAACTCTTTATACTACAAGCGATTATCATTCAGAACCCGTTGGTTAGCATGTTTAAATCATTACTTTTCATCACGCTCTTAGTAACCACATTATTGAGCCAAACAGCCACGGCGCAGACTTTGGCTTACTTGATCATATCTGAGCAAGCAGAGCCGTTTCAGATAAATGCAGCAGAGGCAGGGCCGCAGACAGGCGTGGTCACTGATATTGTTGAGTTCTTGGCAAATAAAAAACCATTTGAGATAGTCAATCAAGTCATGCCATTTAAGCGTTATCTTTATGAGATAGAGAAACAAACCTTTCCCAATTGGATAAGCTACGGCTCTCCGACATGGCGCGTTAAAGATGGTAAATATCTACAGAATAAACGCCTGTCAAAACAAGTTCTTTTTACTGCAAATCACATCGCAGTTTCATTGAAAGCAGATAGCGCCATTGTTTGGCAGCAACTGCAACATAAAACGCTCATTCTACTCAAAGGCTTTAAATATCCCGGGTTAGCGCCCTTAATTGACCAGTACCAAATAAAGGTTTTGGAAGTCAGTAGCCACAAAAGTGCACTTCTTGCACTACAAAGCCGCAGAGGCGACCTATTTATAGAGATGAAAAGTAGAGTTCTTTATAGTCTAAATAAACATCAGATCAATCCAACGGCTTTTGTGTTTACCGACATCAACGACACTATCGCACCAGTGGACATTCATTTGAGCTATGGGGATGGTGTCCCACAAGGATTAATAGATTGGAACGATGAACAAATTTTGATAATGAAAGCCCATGGAAAAATTAATGATATTTTGGATAAATATCAGTAAAAAACATCCAAGCTAGGTTGTTGATTTTCTTTTATTAAGAACACTGTTTTTATCTAGGCCAAAACAGCTATCCTACTAGTGTTGCCAAAACTAAGTTCTGATACAATCTGCGCCACTAAAATTAAGCTTCTCAATAATAAAAGTGTGCCCTATGAATCTTGCAGATAAAGTTTTAGTCGTAAATGACAACCTTCCCATCCGTACCGATAAACCCGTACATTCAGGTAAAGTGCGCAGTGTGTACTGGTTAACTCCAGAAGACAGCGCTCGCTTGATAAAAGACAAAGGCTATGACGTACCCGCTGACGCACCATTAGCAATAATGGTAATCAGTGACCGTATCTCTGCGTTTGACTGTGTGTGGCAAGGTGAGAACGGTTTAAATGGTGTTCCTGGTAAAGGGACAGCACTTAACGCAATCTCAAATCACTGGTTTAAGCTATTCAAAGAAAAAGGCTTAGCTGATAGCCATATTTTGGACATACCACATCCGTTAGTATGGATTGTACAAAAAGCTCGCCCAGTGATGATTGAAGCTATTGCTCGTCAATACATTACCGGCTCTATGTGGCGCGCATACAGCAAAGGTGAACGTGAATTTTGTGGCATTACCTTACCTGAAGGCTTAGAGAAAGATCAAAAGCTGCCAGAGATCCTAATCACACCATCAACCAAAGGTGTATTAACGGGTCTAGAAGGTGTACCAGAAGCTGATGACGTTAACGTATCGCGCAGTGACATTGAGCGCCACGTAGCAGGCTTTAATTTCAGCAATGAGTCTGATATCGATTTATACGAGAAATTGCTCTCAGAAGGCTTTGACGTGATTAGCGATGCCTTAGCCGAACAAGACCAAATTTTTGTCGATACAAAATTTGAATTTGGCTATGTCAATGATGCTGCAGGTAATGAGAAACTTATCTATATGGATGAAGTTGGCACCCCTGATAGCTCTAGAATTTGGGATGGTAGTTCTCATCGCGACGGCAAAATCATTGAGCAATCAAAAGAAGGTTTCAGACAGTGGTTACTTAATCACTTCCCAGATGCAGATATCTTACTCAATAAGAACCGCATGGAAGAACGCTTTGCCTTAGCAAAAGACAATAAGCTTCCTGAATCTGTGATGATGGACATCTCTAATACTTATGTCGGTATTGCTGAGAAAGTGATTGGTCAGAAACTGCATATCAGTGAAAACCCTAAGCAGGAGATCATCGATATTTTACGCAGTGAATATCAATTGATCGTTTAAGATACGACCCGTTGGTAGTAAAAAGCCGCAATATTAATTGCGGCTTTTTTAGTTTCTTCAGCACAGCTTACTAGTTATAAATTGATGCTTCTCCCTCAGGGCGCGTCTTCAATACTCTAAGAAACCACATATACTGTTCAGGATAAGCCAAAATGACCTGCTCTACAGCCTTGTTCAGGGCGATAGCTTCATTTTCTTTGCCCTGCATATCTTCAGGAGCAATAGCAGGCATCACTGTTAACTGATATTGGCGCTTCACTTGGTCATAACCGATTTTGACAGGCATTACTTGTGCATTACCAGCTTGGGCAAGTCGGCCTACCACAGGCAATGTCGCTTTAGTCGTGCCTAAAAAAGGGGCGAAAACACTTTTATCCGGCCCTAAATCTTCATCGGGTAGATAGAAAAAGCTATTGTCTTGTTTCAGTTCGGCCAGCAAAGCTCTAATCCCCGCTTCGCGCATATAGATATTGCCACCTTGGGAGCTGCGCATACGGTTATTAAACCAGTTAAACAGGTCATTTTTATGCGCTTTGGCCATTGATACCATAGGCAGATCTAAGTTCAATCTCAGGCCTGCATATTCAATCCCCCAAACATGAGGCATGATAAATATGACAGGTTGACCTGCCGCCCTGGCCTGCTCAACATGCTCAAAGCCTGTAAGCTGCACTCGGTTACGAATGTTTTGCCTCGACTTAACTAGCAGCTCAGATTGCGCCAATAAAATCATCACAAAATTTTCAACGTTATCGCGGATCAAAGCCTCTATGGCGGCATTTGATTTTTCAGGGAAACAAGTGGTGAGGTTAGCTCTGGCAACAGCGATAGGTTTAGCTGCAATCTTAAGTACTAATTTGGATAACTGACGAGCAACAGGATCCCTAAGCCAAGCTGGCATCAGGCCAAACAGCACCAATATTAAAATAGCAAACCATGTCAGCCAATATTTCGGATGTAATAAAGATAGCTTAAAGCGACGGTCAAAATATTTCGGTTTTCTAGACAAGCGCAAACCTCTTTAGCAGATGAATAACAGAAAAAGCCACTCTATTGAGTGGCCTCTTCATCACGATGCTATTGCAATTACTTCTTTGCGTTAGCTTCTTCGACGCGACTTTTCAGCTTCTGTCCTGGACGGAATGTCACAACACGTCTCGCTGAAATAGGGATATCTTCTCCCGTCTTTGGGTTCCTTCCCGGTCTTTGATTCTTATCTCTCAGGTCAAAGTTGCCAAAGCCAGATAGCTTGACCTGCTCACCACTTTCAAGAGCTTGACGAATTTCTTCGAAAAACGTCTCTACCATCTCTTTCGCTACTCTCTTATTGATACCTAGCGTTTCAAAAAGATGTTCTGCCATTTCGGCTTTGGTAAGTGCCATACTTTTAGTCCCTCAACGATGCGTTGAACTCGTCTTTCAGAGCAGAAACCACTACATCAACCATCTCGGCGATCTCTTTCTCTTCAAGTGTACGAGCGTTGTCTTGTAATAAGAGTGCGATTGCAAGGCTCTTTTTGCCTTCCTCTACACCTTTACCTTGGTATACGTCGAACAAGTTTATGCCAACCAACTGATTTTCGCCAACTTTTCTTATCAATTTTACAACATCATCGGCAGCAACAGTGTCATCTACTACGATGGCAATGTCACGACGGTTAGCTGGAAACTTAGATACAGTCTGGGCTTGCGGTAATTCAGCATGTAACAAAGCGTCTAATTCAAGCTCAAAAATAATTGTTTTGCCATTTAGGCCAAATGGCTTCTCAAGGGTCGGATGTACCGTACCTATGATACCAATTACACGATCATTTCTTAATATTTCAGCACATTGCCCCGGATGAAGCGCAGGATGAGATGCTGCTTTAAAGCTAAATTCGTTGTCTGCTACCGTTAATCCGATGACCGCTTCGAGATCACCTTTCAGATCGAAGAAATCAACAGTATTTGACTCCATTGACCAATGCTCATCGTTTTGGTTCCCGGCAATAACAGCAGCCAACATTGGCTCTTGAGCAACACCTGAATCTGCAGATTCATTTGGTACAAAACGCAGGCCTGTTTCAAACAGCCTAACGCGGTTTTGCTGACGACTTTGGTTGTAACCTACCGCCGATAATAAACCGGTAAACATAGACAGACGCATTGCTGACATCTCAACCGAAATTGGATTAGGTAAGATCATCGCTTCAGCATCAGGATGAATAAGGTTTTGCTGCTTAGGATCAACGAAGCTATAAGTTACCGCTTCTTGGAATCCACGTGCAACCAACATGCTACGGACACGCTTTAGGCTAATATCTGACTCGTTGTGATCAGACATGCTTAACTGTGCTACTGGCGCAATATTTGGAATGTTGTTGTAACCGTAAATACGGGCAACTTCCTCAATCAAGTCTTCTTCGATTGCCATATCAAAACGATAAGTCGCAGTTGTGACATTCCACTGCCCTTCACTCACTTCAACCACAAAACCAAGACGCTCTAGGATTTCAGTCACATCGTTATCTTCAATGTGGTGACCTAAAGTACGATCTAACTTACTGCGGCGTAATACAATTTGTACTGGCTTTGGTAAGTTGTCTTCAGATTTAGCTTCAACAACAGGACCCGCTTCACCACCACAGATATCAAGCACAAGGCGACTCGCACGATCCATGACCTTATGTTGTAGTTCAGGGTCAACACCACGCTCGAAACGATGAGATGCATCAGTATGCAAACCGATTTTTCGAGCCTTACCCAAAATAGCCAATGGTGCGAAGAATGCACACTCGAGCATGATATCGGTCGTTTCAGTGGTCACACCTGAATGCTCGCCACCAAATACGCCTGCTAGCGCCAGTGGTTTAACATTGTCTGCGATGATCAACATTCCCTCAGGGATAGTGATTTCATTGCCATCAAGCAATGTCAGCTTCTCTTCGCCATTAGGTTTGCGAACCTGAATACCACCTTCCAACTTAGCATTATCAAATGCATGCATTGGCTGACCAAATTCAATCAATACATAGTTGGTAATATCAACAATTGGGTCAATTGAACGAATACCGCTGCGACGCAACTTCTCTTGCATCCAAAGTGGTGTTGCCGCTTTTACGTCAACATTCTTAATCACACGGCCCAAGTATCGTCCGCATTCTTGTTCAGCTAGTAAATCAATACTGACTTCATCGCTGATAGTGGCAGTAACAGCTTCCCAAGAAGGCTCTGTCACTGTTTGGCGATTCAAGACACCCACTTCACGAGCAAGACCCGCCATACCGAGGCAATCGGCACGGTTAGCAGTCAAGTCAACATCAATGACAGCATCATCAAGGTCAAGATATTTACGCACATCTTGGCCAATAGGTGCATCAGTCGGAAGCTCGATAATACCATCGCTTTCAATGTCGATACCGAGTTCACCGTATGAACAAAGCATACCGAATGATGGTTGACCACGCAGTTTGGCTTTCTTTATTTTGAAATCGCCGGGTAGCACAGCACCAACCATAGCAACAGCCACTTTAAGACCTAAACGGCAGTTTGGTGCGCCACAAACAATGTCGATTAGCTCATCACCACCAACATTTATTTTTGTTACACGTAGTTTGTCTGCATCTGGGTGCTGACCACACTCAACAACTTCACCAACAATCACACCGCTAAAGTCTGCTGCAACGCCATCAATGCCGTCAACTTCCAAACCCGCCATAGTAATTTGGTGTGCTAATTCTTCACGGTTAACACTTGGGTTAACCCACTCACGAAGCCAAGATTCGCTAAATTTCATGCTATACAGCTCCGTTTATTTAAATTGCTTAAGGAAGCGAAGATCATTTTCAAAGAAAGAACGTAAATCGTTAACGCCATAACGCAACATAGATAGACGTTCAACACCCATACCGAATGCAAAACCAGAGTACTTTTCAGGATCGATACCCACGCTACGCAGTACATTTGGGTGAACCATGCCGCAACCTAGTACTTCTAACCACTTGCCATTTTTACCCATTACGTCAACTTCAGCTGAAGGCTCAGTGAATGGGAAGTATGATGGGCGGAAGCGAACCTCAAGGTCTTCTTCAAAGAAGTTGCGCAAGAAGTCATGCAATATGCCTTTAAGCTCTGCAAAGTTAACATTCTCTGCAACAAGCAAGCCTTCGACTTGGTGGAACATTGGCGTATGTGTTTGGTCGTAGTCATTACGGTAAACACGGCCCGGAGAGATGATACGTAGTGGTGGCTTTTCATGCTCCATAGTACGAATTTGTACACCCGATGTTTGGGTACGCAACATTACTTTAGGGTTGAAGTAGAAAGTGTCATGATCAGCACGAGCTGGATGATGCTCTGAGATGTTTAACGCGTCGAAGTTATGAAAGTCATCTTCAATTTCAGGACCGTCTTTTACGGTAAAACCTAGTTCACCGAAGAAACTCTCAATACGTTCGATTGTACGAGTAACTGGGTGTAGACCACCATTTTCGATACGACGCCCTGGCAGGCTCACATCAATGCTTTCAGCTTTCAACTGCGCTTCAAGTTCTGCCGCTTTCAATCCATCGATGCGTATAGAAAGCTGCTGTTGAACCGCTTGTTTAGCTTGGTTGACAGCTTGACCAAAGGCCGGCTTCTCTTCAGGAGGCAGTTTCCCCATCATCTTCATCATGTCGGTAATTTTACCTTTTTTACCAAGGTAATCGACACGGAGGTCATCAAGCGCTTTCAAATCTGTAGCGTCTTTGATGGCGGCTAAGGCCTGTTCTACGATCTCTGTTAACTGTGACATCATCTCTTCCAGTGCATGTAGGTCAAACCTACGAGTCTTCGGGCTTACATATTTTCTTAGGCGAAAATAGAAAAAGACACAAATTTTACGTGAGCAAACCCCATTTGACTAGGGTTAATTGCACCTTTTTGCAAGCTAACTGCTTATTTTGTTTAGTCCTTGTTCAACAACAATACTCTGAGCAAGCTTGCCCCAGCAAAATATGTATCTCAAAGGTAAAATATTAAATGGTTATTACGCTATATGATATGTACTATTTCGCTATTCGGTAAAAGACTTCAAACTACGCTACATAAGGGTTTCAAGTACTTAACCTACATAACGAACAAAAAAAACACAAACAGATAAAAATCTGTAACTAATTGGTTAAGAAAAATCATTTTTTACCGATAAATAATAGGGTCGCAGTTCTAGGATTGAGAGAAAACTATGAAAGAAGTTAAGTTTCGCTGGGTCGATAAATACCTTATCCATTTAACGTTAAGAGCAAAATTCGCTGTTCTAGCAATAATTCCTATTTTAACGCTAATTGGCTTGACGCTAGTATTAGCCAACCATTTTGATGACAATATACAGCAATCGCAATTGCAACAAGCTAAGCAATATACACAAAAAATTAATAATGCCTTAGCCAACGCGTATGAGTATATTCCAGAAGAAAACAAGCAGCAGTTTTTAAACAGCCTAAATGGCGATGTTAAGCTCCACTTTAAGGATGATGCGAGTCGCGATATCCAGTCTTCTGCTATTGCTGGTGGTGAAGCTTACATACAAGGTAACCGTATTGAGAGTGTAAGCCGCAGCGCGCCAAACGGCTTAATCACGGTGGTTAATTTGACCCTACCAAAGAGCGGTAATAGCGAACTCTTTGTTTATGGCACACTGTTGCTGTTAATCATGATCATTGTGATCACCAGCTACTACATTTCAAGCTTTGTCGGTGGAGCGCTCTTTACTAGTGTTACCGCACTAAAGAAAGCTGCTGATGGCGATCTGACCGGCCGTCTTAACTTTTTTGAAGTTAAAGATGAATTTAGTATTTTGGCTATTAGCATCGACACTTTAGTTGATAGGCAGCATAAACTTGTCAGCCAAATGACCAGTGCTAATGAGCAGATCCGTAACGTTGTTCAATCATTTAGAGATACTGCTCAGGAAGGCCAATCTCTGGCGATGAACCAAAGGCAGCATTTGGATTCATTGGCTACCGCAATGGAAGAGATGACCGCAGCAGTAAAAGAAGTTGCCCGCAACGCCGAGCAGTCCTCTACTGAAACCCAAGAAGCCAACAATCAAGTTGACGCAGGCTCTAGGGACATTGCTGTCACAGTGGATGCGATTGGCGGTTTGAGTAACGAGATTGCTGACGCCTCTGATGCAGTCAATAATCTCAATGAGAATGCAGCAAAAATTGACGAAGTCGTCACCACCATTAACGCCATTTCTGAGCAAACCAACTTGCTTGCGCTTAACGCTGCTATCGAAGCCGCTAGAGCGGGTGAACAAGGCCGTGGTTTCGCCGTTGTCGCCGATGAAGTCCGTACTCTTGCTGGGAGAACACAAGCTGCAACCGTTGAAATAAAATCAATGATTGAAGCACTTCAAGCTGGCTCTCGAAACCTAAAGCACGTTATGAGTCGTACTGTCGAAAAGGCAGAGGAAGGCAAAAAGCATGTACTCGATACCGGTAACGATCTTAAAGGCATTGCTCATCACAGCGCCAAGGTTTATGAAATGAGTGTATTGATTGCCACATCTGCTGATGAGCAATCTGCTGTCGCCAATGAAATAGCCACCAATCTGATGCAGATCCGTAACCAATCCCATGATGTAGAGCAATCAGCTAACCAGTCAGTTTCAGGCTGTGACGAACTTCACGCTACCGCTGAGCAATTAGATACGCTACTTATCGGTCTGAAAATATAAATAACACCATCAGCTCTCAAAAAAGGGTAGCACTTTAGTGCTACCCTTTTTTGTGTCACTATCTTAATTGTTACAATGTCGCTAGCGTATTGTTTTACAAAAATTTAACGAGGCTTGTATACTTACGCTATTGTTTCAATTTTATCCTTAAACAGTATGGATGCTAATTAGGGTAGCTACTCACTATTTGAGCATAACTTTAACATGATGAAAGGCAAGAACCGCCCCCCAAAGCTGACCGACTGGCGCAAGAGTCTTCCGATGAAATTTATGTTCATCCAGCTCGCCGTGGCCGCAATCATCATTTTAACAAGTGTGTGGTTTATTAAGTCAATTGAACTTAATCGATTAATCGATAACCAGCAAACTTTGAACGTTAATGTGGGCAAAGCTATCACTGCAAGCTTACAGCAAAAAACCAATAGAATTGAAAACCTCGCAGTCTCCATTAGCGCTCTAGGAGAGCTGTACCAACACTCGCCCACTCAGTTTGACGACAGCATACCTGCTCTACTTGACCAACTTGGGCAAGAAGAGGTTATTATCGGCGGCGGGATCTGGCCCGAGCCTAAGCTCACCAATAAAAAAGACAGTCATTTTTGGGCTCGTAATGCCAGTGGAAAATTGCACAAAGTCAACGGTTATAATCAAGATGATGTTCAAGGTTACTCCCAAGAGAGCTGGTATATTCCTACAAAATACTACCCTGCAGATACCAGTTATTGGTCTAAATCCTATATTGATCCAATCACACAAGACCCGATGATTACCGCCTCCGTCCCTATGTGGTCACATCATGAATTCATCGGCGTTGCTACGGTTGATGTTGCACTGTCTAGTATTAATGAGTTTTTTAGAACTGCCCTTTCAGGACAAAGAGGTTACGTTTTTGCGCTTGATCAACAAAACCGAATGCTTTCCTATCCTGAACTTCAACAAAACATCGCTGCTGATCAAGAAAGAAGAGAATTATTTCAGCCTTTCTCTGAGTTTAGTCAGCAACATTCGGCCTTCGAGCCGCTGCAACAAGCCATTGAAAAAATTGATGCAGAGTTTATTGCACAGGCCAATATTGATAGTGCTTATACCCCTGAACAATTGAGTAGTGTTACCGCAAAAGTACCCGAGCAAGAAAGAGCTAAACTGACAGCATTAATTAATCAGAACGCCAAAAGTAAATTAAGAGATGTACAGCTTCTAAGCAGTCTTGAGTTAGTCAGCGATCCACAGTTTCAAGAACCCGTTATCGTCAGTGTATTTTTAATGCCGGGGACCTACTGGAAAGTGATTCTAGTAACACCGCTAACGACTATAGAAAGCAGTGCAAAATCGATAGCCAGTACGGTTGGCCTTTATTTAGTAAGTATTCAAATAGCGGCACTGATGCTGTTATTCATTATCCAAAATAAGCTGTTTATCTCACCAATTAGCCGAATGGTTAATGCTTTGAATAACAGTAATTCAGCAATGATTGAACTTGAGAGCAATAACAGAAAAGATGAGATTGGTATGTTAGCGAAAGCATTTAGCAGTCGCACACACCAGTTGGAGATCGCGCTAGCCAGCTTAGATGCCACTAACCTAGCATTGGAAAAGCAACTGGAAGTGCAGCAAATTGCTCAAGCAGATTTAAGAGAGAGTAAAGAACACCTTAACCTCATCCTTAATTCGGCACACAATCTTATATTTATCAAAAGCATCTCTGGTGAACTTACACTCGTTAATGACCAATTCTGCAAAACTGTGGCCTTAGAACGTGACAATATAATCGGTGTTCGAGACCATTTGGTGCTTGCGAAGGACGTAGCGAAAGTCAATAGTGACAACGATCGAATCGTAATAGAGAAAAAACAAGAACTGAGTTATGAGCAAACATTTCCAAGTGAAGGGAAATTGCATACTTACTTAGTCACCAAATTTCCAATCTTAAACAGCCAACAGCAAGTGGTATCCGTTGGCACCATAGCATTTGATATTAGTAAAACCAAAAGTCTAGAACTTAAGAATAAAGCCCAATTTGAGATCCTCAGACAAGAAAAATCGAAGAATATTCGATTTATAGAGAAGCTTGAAGAGACAAATAAACGATTAGAATTTGAGTCATTACAAGCCCGAGTTCAAATCAATAAAGAGTATAACTACGAAAAAGTAAAATTAGATAATCAAGCGCTTTATCCAACACTGGTGGCCAATTTAGTTAAACCTATTTTTAGAGAGCAAGATGAGCTTGCCGCTAAAGCCTATCGCCTGTCGAATGGCAGCCTTAATGCCGCCGATTTTGGTATAGAACTGACCGCACAAACTGAACGATTAAGACATTTAGAATATATACTTACGGCGCAAGATTATGGGGCTAAACCCATTGATCTCGTACAGTTATTGGAACATATTATCGCTCTTTTACGACCAAAGTTTATCGATTCGGATATCGACCTGGTTATTCAAAGTGATGACAGACTTATCGTAGATGGGATCCATTGGCACTTTTTGGTTCTTTTTTATCGAATTATCAACAACACCTTAGCCGACGCTTTTGAAAACCATCAAACCAATAAAAGCATAAAACTTATTTTGGCTAGACAGCAAAAACAGCTAATCATAACGGTTTATGATAATGGTAAAGGGTTTACAAGCAATCAGTTAGATATGTTACAGCAGCAGGTAAACCAAAGTGAAATTAACGGTGCCATCACTACATTGTCGGTTTGGTTGCAAAGTGAGTTTAACGGTAAAGTTCAAATTAGGAGCTTACAGCCAGAAGCTCAATATAAAACCCAAATAAGTTACTCTCTATCTCTAACTTAGGAAGGTCTACAATAGCCAATATAGAGACATCTATCATCGCACAAATAATCTCACTCATCGCGGCTTACATCGCATATCAGTCTTCGCTGACGCTTGCAGAAGCCTTATATAAACGCAGCTAGGTACCGGTTTTAAATGATAAAAAGGCACTCTTTACGAGTGCCTTCAGTTACTAATGATCTATTTTTATTAGCTTACATTGATACATCGACAATATAGTGCCCTTGCAGCCAGTTGCGGCCAATGAGCAACTTATATGTCATCTTACTTCTATCTCGTAAGTTCACTTTTACTTTGTACTCTTCGCCAGGCTCGCCAATATTGAGCTCAACCATATAGCGAATTTCACTACCTTGTGCATTACGAATAAGTGATGTTTCTACAATGCGCGATTTTACGACTTTAGACTCACCCTTTTCATTTTCAGTGGTAAAATGAATAACCTTGCCGACATTCTTCTCCATGTCGGTGTCTTCGTTATCAATTTTAAAATTCACGGCATGCAGTGAATTTTCTACTGCACCGGTGTCAATACGGGTCTTAAACATCATACCGCTTTCAACAATGCTAATTGGAGCGACTGGACCTATATATTTTTTATCGGAAACATCAACTACGTAACGCCCTTTTAGCCAGTTGCGACCAATCAACAACTTATAATCCATATGACTTCGATCACGGAGATTCACTCTCACTTTGCGCTCTTTGCCTTTAAAACCGACATCAAGGTCAACCATATAACGCGTTTCGGTACCCTGAGAGTTACTAACAGTAGATGTTTTAACAATCTTGGCCTGCAAACGTTTAGTCTGACCTTGACCGTTTTCAGTGGTAAATGACAACATTTTACCAATGTTTTCTTTCATGTTTTTAGCACTGCCACCTTCAACTTTAAGATCAAATGCGTGCAAAGAGGTATTTACCGCACCAGTGTCTATCCTTGCGACATAGGGCAATTCAGCGTGTGCGACATACATATCAGCAGTAGAACCAATAACCGCTTTATCATTCGCTTGCACTGATATTGAAGTCATTAAGGTCAACAGACACCATCCCATTTTTTTTAGCATTGCAATTCCTAAGTATAGTTTCGTCAATATTTAGCTTATTAGAGTTATCATAGCAAGAAACATCAGTCTTTGAAGCGACACTCTTTCTTTTGAGAAATAAAACAGCCTAACCCGCTCTTGCGACTAAATTTTTACAGTAGAACAGTTAGTGAATTAAACTTAGCAGTTCAACACTGACAGTTACCTGAACAGAGAATGATATCAATACCCGTTAAGTTGTTATTAATTTAGCGGAAATTAAAAGAAATGCAGGACAAACAGAGTGAACAAGATCGCTGTGCAAGCGCAGTGGCCGGCATACCATCGTTTATGGTAACTCTGTTTATAGAGTTTGAAGTTTCGGAAGAACTGCACCCCTAACCATACAAGGATAAATGGCACAAAAGGTAATGAGATCACCAGCGGAAAAAAGCCCCAACCTAAGTCAAAAGCATTTTGACTAAATACACGAAGACAAAGCCAAAAAACAAACAGGCAGATATAAGCAACTAAATGTTGCTTATTAATAGAACTGCTAACGTTTGAAAACATCGAATTCCCCATATTCATTATTGAACACTAGGCTTTATTGCTAGCGGCAACAAGAGCAAACGGGGATAATTCTGTAACGAAATATAAAAACAATGTCTATCACGCAGCCATTAATTTTGCGATCTCTTGATCAAACAAGTTTTTAATCAAACAAGAAAACTCTGTAATAAACAGTGTTTGCTCAGCAGTTGCTTTATGATCAGCAATCCGTGCAAGGATCTCTTCAAGATCATACACAATAGAGTCAACTTCTCTGATCACTAAGTTGCGTTGAGCGAAGCTTAGCGAAGGATTCTGACCACAAACCATAATGATTTGAGCTGCAAGTTGTTCTTCAAATAGTTCCATCACTGTATCTTCAGATACAGCTTGTTGTTGCGAGTTTTCAAATATACCCAAATGCTCAGTTAAATACTGAACAAGGTGCATATACCCGTCTTTGTCGGTAACCATATCACATCCGAAATATGCAAATAGCATAGATGACAAAGCGGCTCAAACGAGCCGCAAAATTTCTTTGAATAGGAATATTATCTGAGTTTAAAGTGAAATGATATCGACTATCTCTATTTCTTGAGGTTCAGAATAAATGAAACTGGTACCGCTTTGCTGATTGCCGATAATCCAGCAATCTCACGCAGCTTTTCAATACCTTGCGTCAAACCAAAGCTGTCAGAATTAACAACAACAGGCATAGCACTCGCGACTAATAGGTTTGAATCAGACAGCTTTGCAATGCTCACTGTAAAAGGAAGCTTCACTTGCTTACCATGCAAGTCCACCTGCCCTTCTACTGTGGTGATTGTCGAATCACCTACACTCAGGCCGTCGAGCAATTTTGTATCGACTTTTGCCGACAAGGTTAACTTTGGATATTTATCGACTTCAAACAGTAAAGAGCCCATGCGTTGATCTCTTATCTCAATACTGGTATCTACACTTGCAAGTGATAATGTTAATTCAAATTCGCCCTTTTCATTAAGCGTTCCAGCCATCTGTTTAAAATGATGCACTTCGGCGATATCGCCTTTTTTGATCGAGATAAAGTTTACATTTGACTCATCATTAGTGACTTTCCAGTCAGCTGCGGCCGTAATAAAAGATAACGGCATAAGCAGTAATCCAGCAATGATACTTTTCATGTGTAGCTCCCTCTAGAAAAATAGTGATAGATAACAAGGTACAAAAAATAGCGATTAATACTAATTTAGCACAAGCTACTATCCAGTAGCAGTAATATCTATTTCTTATGACATGAAATTATTCTAGTACAAAGCTTAGCTTTGCCTAATTTAAAACGAAAATGCCACTTCTTAAAAGTGGCATTGTCTGTAAAGCATGGAATGTTAAGGTGCTAAGCGGCTTCGAGTCCATTGTTCATCAGCCGTTTTCTCATAGATAAACCGATCGTGCAATCGACTCTCACCACCCTGCCAAAATTCTATGCTGCTAGGTTTAACAATATAGCCTCCCCAAAACTTTGGTAGTGGTACTTCACCATTAGCAAACTTCGACTTCATCTCTGAGAACTTTGTCTCCAAGGCTTTTCTTGCAGAAATTCGACTGGATTGCTTAGATACCCATGCCGCTATCTGGCTGTCTTTAGGGCGTGACATAAAGTACTTTAGCACTTCTGTTTTCGACAATGGTTCAGCGACGCCTGTGATTGCCACTTGTTTCTCTAAAGTATGCCAAGGGAATAGCAAACTGACTTGAGAGTTAATAGCAATATGCTGGGCTTTACGACTTTCTAAGTTGGTAAAAAAAACAAAACCATCATCACCAAATCTTTTCAGCAATACAATACGCTGAAACGGTTGGCCGTTCTCATCCACTGTCGCTACGGACATCGCAGTAGGATCTTTAATTTCAGAATCCTTTACCACTTCAAGCCAGCATTTAAAAAGCTCCATTGGATCATCAGGAACATTCTCGCTATGCATCTCGCCTAACGAGTACTCTCGCCTGATATCGCTTAACTCTGACATTTACCGGTCCTTAAATAGTGCATGATAAAAAGCTGTTCCGTTTTTTAGACTTAGTTTTCTAGATTTAGTTTTCTAAACTAAGTCTATCTAAGGTCAGTTTACTTAACTTTGCCGTTAGAATCAGCCCAAACATGCAATAATTCTAATCCTAATGTGGCGCCTGCTAATGCTGTGATTTCAGCGCTATCATATGCAGGAGCGACTTCAACAACATCCATACCAACGATGTTCATGCCATTTAGGCCTCTGATAATTTTCATCGCTTTATCGCTGGTGAGGCCACCACAAACAGGGGTACCTGTACCAGGTGCAAAAGCGGGATCTAAGCAATCGATATCAAAGGTGACATATAGAGGCATATCACCGACTCGCTCTTTAATCTGAGCAACTATTTGATCTGCACTTTGTTCGTTCGCTGCGGCAGCATCAATCACTTTAAACAGATGACTAGGTTGATCATACTCTGTTCTAATCCCAACTTGAATAGAGTTTTCTGCCGCAATAATGCCCTCTTTTGGCGCATGGTAAAACATTGTACCGTGGTCATATTTACTGCCCTGGCTATAAGTATCGGTATGGGCATCAAAATGCAGCAATGCCATTTTTCCATGCTTCTTATAGTGAGCTCTCAGCAGTGGTAAGGTAACGAAATGATCGCCACCAAAGCTGAGCATCGCTTTACCAGATTCAACAATTGCACTGGCAAAGTCTTCAACTCGTTGAGTAAAATCAGCAGAATCGCCGCAGTCATAAACCAGATCTCCTGCATCGACGACTTTAATGTGATCGCTCAGTTTGAACTGCCAAGGCCAACGAGACTCTTCCCAAGCAAGGTTCACCGATGCTTGACGGATTGCGCCAGGCCCCATACGTCCACCAGAGCGTCCTGTGGTCGCCATGTCAAAAGGTAAACCAATCACTACGACATCTGCATCACTCTCTAATGGGCGGAAGTTTAATGGCAACCTTAAATAGCCGAATGCATTTGAGTAAAGCGAGTAATCAGGTTTATCTGCGATAGTGGTCATAAAAGCTCCGTAAAAGGTCAAACTCACAATTCTGTAGCTGTTAGTACATCGCTAACAGGCTGAATATAATGTTTATAATTAAAAGAATTGGTCGCGTTAAGCGCCAGTTCACAGCTAGCCACCTCAAGATGTAAAGGGTAGCTCTCTGTTGATAGTTGTTGATTTACACTAATGATATCCCAACTACCAGGGTTCAACATATTTAACATCTCGGAGAATATATTGAACGGATATTGAGCAAAATTCAAGTTTGTTTCAATACTGACATAAGCACTATGCTCTTGCGGGGTAATATGCATTGTCAGAAATTGCTCACCATGTAAACCGTTTATTGAATAGCCACACGGGTCAAAAAGATGATCATCAAAAACAAAGTCTGGCAATAACTGCTGTAATTGTAACAGTGCTTTGATTTTAGACTTAGTTTGAATCGGTTGTCTTAGATAGTCTGCAACATCACCTTTAATATGGTACATCAGCAAACTCGTGCTACTACTTAATGCATCAGTGACATCACTACAAAAAAGGTAATGATGATGCCCGTCTAGATGACCAACACGATACGCTGTGCCACTCAATCTCGTCCTTAACTGCTGGCAATCATCTTCAAAGCGGGTTGTCTGCAGGTGAGACAGAAATTCACTTTTTCGTTGGTAAGTAAAAGAAGCAATGCTGTCGACGTTAATCTCGTCAATCAAGAACACTGCGGCTTCAATAAGATTAGTATTGCCACAGGTAATTAGCAGTATTTTGTTATCCCAAACGAAAAGGCTAGACTCACTCAGCACATAAGCATCACAGTCATGATTCGATAAGACCGACAGAATATCTGCGCCGGCTAGTGCCAAGCCTTGCTCCCAAAATTCACGACTAAAACGGCGAAGGGAAGCGTTGCCCTGCTTAACTCGAAGTTCTATTTTCTTTTCTGAACCTTCAAAAAACATCTAACTACTCTGCTCAGGATAAAAAATAAGACCAGTGTTGAGTATACTCAACACTGGTCTAGCAATACTCAATAATATTCTATGCTAAGAGAAATCTTCTAGATAGGTATAGCCTTTTAGCCCTAGCTGAAGCTCTTCAAGTATATTACTGCGTTCATCTTCAACAATATGCTTATTTACTAACTCTTCATAAGTTCGCATAAAAGAAACAGCTTCTAAGTTCACATACCTGAGCACGTCAGCAACAGTGTCACCTTCTAGTACTGAATCAATGTTACGCCTGCCATTCTCATCAACTCGCACCACTGCCGAATTAGTATCACCAAATAGATTATGCATATCACCCAAAATCTCTTGATATGCCCCTACGAGGAAAAATCCAATAAGATAAGGACTTTCTTGGGTCCACGCTGGAACAGGTAAAGTAGTTTCAATACCTTGTCCATCAACGTACTGATCAACAATACCGTCTGAATCACAGGTAATATCAAGCATTACCGCGCGGCGTTCAGGGGCTTTGTCTAACCCGGATAAAGGCATTACAGGGAAAACCTGATCAATGCCCCACGCATCGGGTAGCGATTGAAACAACGAAAAGTTAACAAAGAACTTATCGGCTAACTTTTCATTAAGCTCATCGATTATCGGCCTGTGGTAGCGATATTTTGAACTCATGTTACCTTGAAGTTCATGACACACTCGTAGATTAATCTGCTCAGCCCACGCTCTATCAGCCAAGCTTAATTGTCCAAGAGCAAAAAGAGAGTGCACTTCAGTTAAGTCACTTTGGCAATCATGAAATATCTCAATCAATGCCCTTTGGTCAGCTTTGCCACTCACTTCTGTCCAAGACTGCCACATATTCTGCAGCAATAATGGCGCATCTTCGCTGGGCGGTAAAATGGTTTCAGGCTTGTATGACTCTGTACCAATAACGTCGGTAAGCAAAACCGCATGATGTGCAGTTAAGTAACGGCCGGACTCTGAGATAATTCTCGGCATCGGCTGTTCATACTCTTTGCACATATCAGTAAGCACGCTAACAATGTTATTTGCATACTCAGTTAAGCCATAATTCATAGAGTTATTACTTTGACTGCGGGTACCATCGTAATCAACCGCAAGCCCACCACCTACATCAAAACATTTTACATTGGCACCGAGCTTCATTAGTTCACAGTAAAAGCGTCCCGCTTCACTGACGCCCTGACGAATATCTCTGATGTTGGCAATTTGAGAACCTAAGTGAAAATGCAGCAACTCTAACGAGTCCAACATGTTTTCATGTTGTAACTGTTCAATAACCTTAAGCACCTGTGCAGCTGAAAGCCCAAACTTAGACTTTTCTCCACCACTTGCTTGCCACTTTCCTTTACCCTGAAACGCCAAACGCACCCGTAAACCAAGCCTTGGGGTCACCCCAAGTTCTTTGGCTTGTTCCAATACAACTTTAAGCTCTGACATTTTCTCAAGTACGATATAAACCTTGTGCCCAAGCTTCTCGCCAATCAAGGCTAAGCGAATATACTCTTTATCTTTGTAGCCATTACAAATAATGACCGAACTGGCTTTTTGCGCCATAGCGAGCACTGCAAGTAATTCAGGTTTACTGCCGGCTTCAAGCCCTAATTGCGGTACTTCTTTTTCGACTTGGCTGGCTAAAATCTCTTCCACCACGGTTTGCTGTTGATTCACCTTGATGGGGTAAACTAACAGGTAGTCAGCGTCATACTGGTACTTTTGAATCGCCTGATTAAAAGCCTGACACAGGCTATTGACTCTGTGATGCAATATTTGAGGGAATCGCACTAAAACAGGCAGAGCAACGCCGGCTTTAACCATATCTTTAGCAAGTTCATTAAGGCCAATTTTGCAGTCTGGACGGTTGGGATCTGGCGAGACGGTGACCTCACCTTCATCACTTATCCCATAGAGCCCTTGACTCCAGTAATTTACGTTGTAACTTGCTCGTGCATCATCAATAGACCAATTGCTCATATTTTTCCTAACCTGTCTATCTAACCTGTGAAATTCTAAATGGTGCCGACAGCTCCATTTAACCATCTATGATCCTGTGTCATTCGAATAACCAAATGACTACCTTAATTCTAAGCAACCGTTGCATCTTCTTACTTCACGTGCGCTTTAAGCTTACCTTGTCTAGCAAATAAACATAGCATGTATAAGCTAATGATTGAAATTCATCAAGGCTTTTACTCAACAGTTTTTGCTTACAAACACCCGACAAACCTTAGCGAATATCAGTACATTAGCGCCAAGTTTTAGGGCGCGCAATTAAACCTTGAGATGCACAATAAATCAAGCTTAACCTTGAGAATATTAGCCATATTTGTGCTATCTCATGCAACCATAGCTACCACCAGCAAATTATGGCTTAAAGCATTACTTTCATTTAACCAAATTCAAATCTTATTTTCATTATCACTATGTGACTAAAGCATATTGAAGCTAATTCCACTATAATCGCTGCAGAAGTTAGTCGTCCCAGTATAAAGTAGAGATAAACATGATTGAGATAGGAAAAAGCTGCAGGCTTGAAGTCGTCAAAGAAGTTGAATTTGGCGTTTATTTAGATGCACAGGACTTAGGCCAAGTATTGCTACCGAGCAAAGTCGTGCCAAAAGAGTGTCATGTTGGCGACATGGTTAATGTATTTCTCTATCTAGATTCACAAGACATGGTTATTGCCACTACTCGTCGCCCTCTTGGGCAAGTCGGCCAATTTGCCTTTTTAGAAGCTAAGGTTAACGGCCCATATGGTGCATTTTTAGATTGGGGGTTAGACAAAGATCTGCTACTTCCATTCGGAGAGCAACATAGAGAGATTGAGGAAGGAAAGTCTTACTTAGTTCATATCTATACCAGTCACGTTGATGACCGCATAGTAGCCTCTTCTAAGATTGATCGATTTTTAGATTTAGAAGAACCTAAATACGCCGAAGGCGAAGAAGTTAGCCTTATTATTGGTGGTACAACTGATCTTGGCTACAAAGCAATTGTTAATAATAGCCATTGGGGCGTGCTGTATAAGAATGAAGTGTTTACTCGCTTAAGCTTTGGGCAAAAGATTAAGGGCTTTATCAAACGAGTAAGAAGCGATGGAAAAATTGACCTATCGTTACAGAAAGGGGTTAAAGAAGAGTTAGATAAACATTCTATGACCATCATGTTTAAACTAAAGCAAGCTGGCGGCTTTTTACCTCTCAATGATAAAACCGACGCAGAAGTTATTTACGCAAAACTTTCAATGAGTAAAAAGGCCTTTAAAAAGAGTATTGGCGGCTTATATAAAAAGCAACAGATCACTATCTCACCAGATGGGATCCGCCTAGTCGAATAAGTCGTTAACTAAACGGCTAAAGATTAAGCGGTTATTGATTGATGTAGCCCAAACTACCTTTGCATTAAAGCATGGCTCTGTTATAACAAAGTCATGCTTTTTTATTAAGGGAACAATATGGAACTCACTCAGCATGAAGCCCGTGTAATCGGTGTGCTACTTGAGAAAGAACTCACAACACCGGAACAGTACCCTCTATCTCTCAATAGTCTGACATCTGGCTGTAACCAAAAATCCAGCAGAGACCCAGTGCTCAGTTTAAGCGAATCAGATGTACAAAATACTCTGGATAGCCTTGCCAAAAAACGTCTCATTTCAGAACAATCTGGATTTGGTAGTCGTGTCGTTAAATATAAACACCGCTTCTGCAATACTGAATTTAGCGACCTGCAACTAAATCCAGCCCAACTTGCCATTATCTGCCTGCTGCTATTACGTGGTCCTCAAACTCCAGGAGAATTGAGAACTCGTAGTAATCGATTGCATGAATTCAATGATGTCAGTGAAGTTGAGCATGCACTTGTTGAACTGGCCCGCAGAGACTCTCCTCTCGTTGCACTTTTAGCAAAAGAACCCGGTAAGCGAGAAGCACGTTACTGCCAATTATTCACAACCGAAGAGTTAGAGCGCAACACTAATCCAATACTGCACAAGGATGCAGCTCCGCAGACTACTTCTCGAACAGAACTCGAAGATAAGGTGTCTAAGCTCGAAGTTGAAGTCGGTGAACTAAAGGCTCTCATTCAACAGCTTCTTAATAAATAGCCAATAAAAATCTTAATAATATTTAATCCATCAGCACTAACTAATGGTTAACGCCCGCCCATTGAGGTGTTAACCTGTTAGCCATTGTAAAATCCATTGATTAAGGGATTAGTTTGGAAAATAGTAAGCAAAGTAGTAGTTTGCGAAATATGCTGTTACTCGCCCAGTTCGAAGTAAAAAAAATGCTTTTCAACCCTCGAGGGATAATCGCACTCGTCGCCTTCTCCCTAGTATGGTTACTTATACTACTTTATCCGATCCGCGGAGCCTCTGAGTTTCTAATTAGCCCTGACTACAAGGCCCTGATAGAAGGTTTATTTGGACCTGAGGTTGTCAGTGAATTATTTAAGTGGTCAGTAGCTGAACTCGCCATCTACTGGATTGCTGCGCTATACCTATTTCCGTTATTCAGTATCTTTATTGCCGCAGATCAATTTTCATCAGATAAAGCGCGTGGAACCTTTCGCTTTCTAACCCTAAGGGCAAGTAGAGAGAGTATTTTCTTCGGCCGTTTCATCGGTCATATGACCATCCAAACCATTTTAGTATCCCTAACCGTCTTAGCCACAATTGTGCTAGCAGTTAGTCGAGAGGCGACTCTGTTAATGCCAGCTATCGGTAGTGGTGCTTTGGTTATAGTGAACCTAGTCATTGTGCTACTGCCTTATACAGCGTTAATGGCAATACTATCGCTCTATGCCAACTCTGCAAGACAAGCAACCATCTATGCCATTCTCATCTGGGCGGCGATGTCGATAACAATCGCAATAATTAACAATTACCTACCCATAATTAGTGAACTGAAATGGATCTTACCGGGTTCACAAATTTCACTGATGATTAATACCCAAGGCTTAGGTAGCTTTGCTTATGCGCCAGTCGCCTTATTACAAACATTAGTGCTTCTGTTACTTGGACGTATATATATTAAACGGAGCGCGATATGAGACTCATTGAATGTAAAGGTTTATCTAAATCTTACGGCAGTAAGCAAGCATTAAAGCAAGTAGATTTATCCTTAGATGCAGGCGCCCCCATTGCTTTAGTTGGGCCTAACGGCGCCGGTAAAACAACGCTATTTAGCTTATTGTGCGGTTATATTGCACCTACTACAGGAGAAGTGAGCTTACTTGGGCATAAGCCTGGTGACGCCGCCCTCCTTGGTCGTGTGGCTTCGTTACCTCAAGATGCCACGCTAGACCCTAACTTTGATATTCTCACTCAACTGACATTATTTGGTACGTTACAGGGCTTCTCTAAGAAAGACGCTAAATCAGAAGCTCTGCGAGTTTTATCATTAGTGGATTTAGCGGATTGTGCTTCTCAAAAACCAAAGTCGTTAAGCCATGGTATGGCGAAACGAGTCGCTATCGCTCAATCGTTGATTGGTTCACCAGAGATAGTATTGCTCGACGAACCGACTGCGGGGCTGGATCCTGCAAATGCGAAAAAAATCCGCGAATTAGTCAGAGAGCTTTCAGACAAAACGACATTCATCATCAGTTCTCACAACTTAGATGAGCTTGAAAAGCTTTGTGGTCAGGTGCTTTATTTAGAACTCGGCCAACTGACGCAATCGGTGTCCATGGATGACAGCCTACAAAGCCAATACCTAACATTAACGATGCAGCAGTGTGATACCGAAAAATTACTGGATGGCGTTATGGGTCTTGCTGATATAAGTTCAATAGATAAAAAGCAGCATAATGAGTTTTTAATCAAGCACAATAGTGAAGAAGATTATGCTATAGAGAGTGCATTATTTGCCTTGTTTAAACAAAACAACTGGCAATACAAGGTCATACTTAAAGGTCGCACTTTAGAAGAGAAGCTATTCTCTTAAATTGGCACTATGACATCACTGGCTCTTTGAGCTAGTGATGTATTCTCCCCGGGTAATCCTCTTGCTCTAATCAATTTGAAGCCCCTGCAAAACGCGATTCAATCTAGTGCAGTCAAATAGATCTCATTCGCCTATTTCACTGGGTGCAGCGCGGTAACTATTTGGTCACTCTGAGTAGATCAATTTCTTATACTGATTGCTATAATACCAATAAGATTAGGTATTTGATCCATTCAGAGCCCTTCAGACTTTTCAATTCAAAGCGCATTGTAAATGCAATGGTTAATCCCTTTAAGCCAATGAAAGCAGAGTGGAAAGCATTAGGCGCGCACGTTACGGGGACGATACGCTTTAGCCTTCGCTATAGGATTTAGATCTACGACTAAATGGTCTATTTTGTTCCATACAAAATGAGACATTTCCGCCCTCCTTGGCAGTCAGATTTAGGAGGTACGAGACCAAGGATGGTCGAAGGTAGAATAATGCAGGAGCAATTATCGAGAGCAAGCGGGATGCCTGAGCCGAGAATAACGATTCGCTTAAATCCCAAAGCTTGCCTACAGCGTTTTGAATTCGCGCCGAATAGCCAAACTTTGAATGCAATGGGTATTAAACAGGAATGTAGCGCTGCTGACTGAACTCGTATAAGCCTGCAAGGAAGAAAACTGAAACGAGGACTAATAAAGAGGTTAGAAACGTCGCTGGAAGAGTGTTTAGCAGAGATTATTAAATAAACCGCTAAGAGCAAACTTGAAGAGTAACAAGCTATAAAAAAGACACAAAGAAAAAAGAGCCGTAGTAAACTACGGCTCTTCGAAATCTTTTTGCGATTAGCTAGATGCTAATCAAGCTGGTAACTTAAACTACAGTTACGTTCTCAGCTTGTGGGCCTTTTTGACCTTGAGTAACAGTAAACTGAACTTTTTGACCTTCGTCAAGAGTTTTGAAACCGTCAGAGTTGATAGCGCGGAAGTGTACGAATACATCTGGGCCAGACTCTTGCTCGATAAATCCGAAACCTTTATCAGAGTTGAACCACTTAACAACGCCAGTAACTTGAGACATAATATTGAATCCTGTAAATATAAATTAAAGCCTTAACGGCGGTAAAGCTGGAAAATGCCGGTTTACTTAATGTTAACAGGACGAACATTGTCGTATTGAACACATAAAAATAAGCCCTAACCTTCAAGCTGCAAATACTATAAACCATTCTCAGGAGATGTCAACACACATTCTAGACATTATTTTTAGTATTTTTGCTTATATATCTGGCGGTTGTAGATTTAGTGATTAAATAATTTATACAACCCAAATAAACTGGCTTAACAAAGGCTTTAAAAACCATCACATGCAAGGCCATTAAAGCTACTTCGCCCTAAAGACCTCTATTTTGAAATCGAGTTCACACTCAAAACCAGTCGCCGATAACGTTTGTTTTTGTTCATCGGTTAACTTCCAGTTATAAGGCGTCATCTGCAAAAAATGACGAATATCATTTTCGTCTGACAAATGGAGTGTACTTTCCAACCGCTTTTGGTCAATGAGCTCAAAGCCTTCGATGCAAGAAGCATCTTGGGTATGTTCCTTTGGCGTATCATAAATCAGCTCTTTTAAAGCAAAATGATGTCTTGGGCCTGCACACACGGTAATGAGTATTCCACCAGATTTGATCACTCGTTTAAGTTCAGTCTCTAACGACGGCGCGTAGATCCTTAACATAAAGTCGAAGCTATCATCAGCGTACGGCATATCAAATGAACTCGCGACACTGAAGGCAATATCAGGATAGCGTTTTGCTGCATATTTAAGTGCAGACTTACTAATGTCTAACCCAAACAAAGAAAAATCATCACCCAACTCTTTTGCTAAACGACTTGAGTAATACCCCTCTCCACAACCAATATCGAGTCCATACTGAGCTTCATTTAGATAGGTTTTAGCCAGTTGATTAACATTATCACTGAGCGCCTGATAGTAACCTTTATTGAGAAACTCTCTTCGAGCAAACATCATCTCTTTATTATCACCAGGATCGTTCGATTTTTTCTTTTGCACTGGCAATAAGTTTACATAACCCTCTTTTGCTCTATCAAACCGATGATTCGATGCACAAAGCCACGTTTTGTCTTGTAGTGTTAATGCTTGTTCACATATCGGGCAACGATAAATCATTATTCATTCTCCAATGCAAAGGAACCGTTTGTTCCGTCTGCCATAAGTTGTTCTACTATCTCATTCAATTCAATTGGGGCGAGCAATTGATAATACGCTAGCTCCCTAATCAAGGGTTCCTGTTCATTAGATTGATTGGCAGGCTGGCTTAAACTTGGTCGTTCCGATAACTGAGAATATTGACGGGTCAATAATTGTCTTTTTCTAACGAGTTCGGCATCAAGTTTACTGAATTCTTGTTGATACCCCTCTTTACACGCTCGAGTGAGCTCAAATCGAACACTTTCCAATTCGCTAATTTCAACCAACAGGCTTTCAGCGTTATGCTCTGCATCTACAGAGCGAGCAATGATATGCTTGGCTAACAAGATCTCTTTAGCAATATGCCCAATTCTAAAGTCGGCTTCCAAAGCCACAAGATTCCACTTCACCGCTTCTACAATATTAAAACGGCACACATCGCTAAAACTGACGGCAACCGATAGTCCAGCGCCAAGTTGCGCAGCGCAAAGTTTTGGCGACGTCCCCAAAGCAGAAAACAGTCTCCAGCCTTGACCAACTGAACGACTAAGGCTTTCGCTCGTGTCCATGTCATTATCAAACTCATCAACCGATAAAGACAAGTAAGGATGAATTCTAACCATCAACGATACTTTTGCTGCAGAAACTGCCACTACCACAACTTCGACTATCGGGCCCGACTGCAATTGCAGCGCACTAAAGTCGCCAAATTGTTTGGAGAGAGAAAAGACTAATTTAGATTGATGACTAATTTCGATAATTTGCGGTTGGATTAACAGCGGTTCAAACATTCAGCACCTCACAGACCAGCAGATATTGTACTTGCTTTAACTTCTTGGTGCTAGTTATCAAACTGACGTTAATTCAAGCAAGTAAAGCACTCTAATGCTGAAGTTAAGACAATCACGCTAACACGGTGCTATGATGAAACCACTTATATAGAAGTGATAGCCACGATTTTATGCCTTCGAAAACACAAAACACCCTCTTCTGGCACGATTATGAGACAGCAAACCTAAGTCTCTAAATAACAACAAATTAAACCCTAAAAATAATCACGCAATGCACGCTGCGATGCACAGTTGTAATTATCCTCATTAAAAATAAGCAGTTAGAAGGCTCACAATTTTAGCTTTCAAAACATAATTGAGTAGTTCAAGCTATTAAATACGATTGATACATAACTCTAAAAAATCATAGCTATAAGGATGTTTCAGTGGATCTAATAGGGATGTTGGCTAACGCAGCTTTACAGGTTTGGTATATATTTCCCGTAATTTTATTGACCTTTGTCGTTCGCACGCCGTGGTTTAAAGGCGTATTAGGTGAATTCAGTGTCAATTTGATATTAAAGAGGTTACCGCAAAACGAATATCATCTAATCAAAAATGTTACTTTGCCAACGGATGATGGAACAACTCAAATTGATCACATAATTGTATCTAAGTATGGAGTTTTCGTTGTTGAAACAAAGAACATGAAAGGATGGATTTTTGGTTCTTCAAATCAGAAGCAATGGACGCAGAAAATCTATAAATACTCAACCAGATTCCAAAATCCAATCCATCAAAACTATAAGCACCTAAAAACTCTAGAAGAACTGCTCAACATTAACATCACCTCTCTTTTCTCTGTTGTTGTATTCATCGGTGATAGTACATTTAAAACAAGCATGCCGGCGAACGTAACCTATGCTAGTGGCTGCTTATCTTATATTCGTTCTTGTTCTATTGAACGACTAAGCCAAAAGCAAGTTACAGAAGTCATAACACAAATCGAATCAGGACGTTTAGAGCGTGGTTTTAATACAAACCAAGCTCACCGCACTCATGTGAAAGAAATCATTAAGCAAAAAACTGATGAAAAACGTTGCATTAAATGCGGTTCAGGAATGGTTTTAAGAAAAGCTAAAAAAGGCCAACACGCAGGCACTAGCTTTTGGGGCTGTTCAAATTTTCCAAAATGTAGAGCAGTGGAAAAAATCAATTGATCAACAGCATACGCGCCTCATATTCGCCGAGCTGATTCACGTGCATAAATATACTAGGTTGAATCATTTAACAAATGAATCTCACGACGATAAGAGCAACTGATAGTTTGGTGAAACTAACTTAATACTTCTTAGCTCCTTTAGTGTTGTTGTAATTCACTGTCAAAATCTAGAGATTGAGCGTTCGCCATTATTTTCCAGTTCACACACCCAAACGGCTCTTCTCCATCGACCACCACTAAATATTCCAGTGTTTCATTTTCGAGCTGAAGTTTTGCATCTTTTAATATGGTATTTGCTGTTACTAACGGCAACTTATGTCTCATCACTTGATGAATGCGTTTATTTTCAATCTTACGGTCCACAGTTCGTTCAGAAGCCGTATCAAGCAATGGACTGCGCCATGCATCTAATATCGTCTGATCAATAAGACCAATCACCTCACCTTTAGGTCCATCACGAACCACTGCTATTTTAGCCTTGCTTTCAACAAGCAATTGGCGAACTTCAGCCAAGGTATGATCCGGCTCAATACAAATAACAGGCTCTAATGGTAGCTGCGAAACATATTGAACATTTTCGATCTGGTGAGAAACCAATATATCAATGCAAATATCGACAATATTTGCATCAAATAGCTGGCCTTTACCCGATAATAGAATCTCTTTGAGTTTCCCCATCCCTAAAGAAGGTCTATAAGGCCGATGACTTAATACCGAGTCTGCAACGTCAGCAATACCTATAATCTTTGCTTCTAAAATAATTTCATCACCTTTTAACCCCTTAGGGTAACCAGAGCCATCAAGTCTTTCGTGGTGTTGTAAAATCATCTCTTTTATAGGCCATGGAAATTCCACTTCACTGATTACATTCGCTCCTTTTTCAGGATGTAATTTCACTAAAGCAAATTCTTCTTCAGATAACTTTGAAGGCTTACATAAAATCTGTGTCGGTATCCCCAACTTACCAATATCATGAATAAGCGCCCCAAGTTTAAGCCCTTCTAACCTTTCCTCACTCAAACCTAGTCGTTCTCCAATTAGGTAGGCTAATTGAGCTACAGATTTTTGATGTCCGGCAGTATAAGCATCTTTTAACTCAACGGCTTCAGACACAGCCCCAATAAGCCGCACTAAAGTAGATGTGAGCTGCTCTCGTTGGGTTTTTATCACTTTTGACTGTTTCGACAAGACTCTCATTGAGCGAGGAAGCTCTACACAATGCCATATGATGGATGCAAACACGGACAGAGACTTAGCATCAACGTGAGTATATGGTAAATCACGATTTCCAACCCCAATCACTCCAACAACACGATTACGATAGATGATAGGTACACTCATATGACGAGAGAGTTCAAATGGAGCTGTAGAAAGCTCTTGTATGGCCTTAACACTACTACAGTCATTGTTAATCACAGCCTTACGCTTTCTAATGCAGTCAAACCATAATCCAGCATCACTCTCACTCAATTGCCTCACTTTAGGTATTTGACATAGAGCAACAGCTGAATCGAACCATGTCGTAAGTGATATTTCACTTTTCTTTTCATCATAAAGATGTAAATAACCAATCTGGCTACTTGTTAGTGTGATTGCTTGCTCAACCGCAATTTGAAAAACCAACTCAGGCTCAGACAGTATTACCTTTTCTATTTGAGTTAACCATTCATCACTAGACTGAATTGCATGGTGATAGTCGGGGTGAAGACCCATCAGCCACTTTTCATCTAAATTTAATTCGGAGATTTTTAAACTCCATAAATAGGCTGAACCAGGGATCGAGGTGAAAACCCCTTGTATTCCTTTACCTTTATCATCAACCCAGTTGAGTGACATAGGTTCATGCTTAGAAAGCTCGATACTTGAAATATCTAACGAAGAAAAACACCTATTTAGCGACTGATTAAGTATCGAAGAGATTGGTTTATTAACCTGTGCATAAAACGCTTCACTTAAGCGTATAAGATTAAATTTTATGTCTATAATGGCCCAGGGCATAGGTATGTTTTGAGGGATGTCTGAAGTTTTTAAAAACAAATCACTTTTTGCTTGTTTATTCATATTCACGCCATAGCCAGAGTAGATAAAAAACAGACAACGATATGATTAAAGTAGCATTAAACTTAAAAAAACAGCAAGATTTAAGGTATAAAAATATATAATTAGAAAATAACTATTTAAAGGTTAGTTTAGCTCGGTTCTAAGCTGTGCTATTTGACGATCTATTGTTGAAACTTCACTATCAGCCTGCTGTGAAATCGCACTCATTTCTTGCGCTAAACTCTGCTGCCAGGACACGAACCATTGGAGAGAATTCTGTTGCTCATTCAAAAGTTCACCAAGATGAACTCAGAGCCGCAACAAAAAGCACTCATCGAACATTATGTTAACGGCCTGCCGGTCGAACGCGCAGCAGCTCGATTTGGTATAGAGGTATCAAATATGGTCAGAGCCCAGGAACGACTTGAAGAAGTCGCGAGCAATATTGAACAGATCAAAGAATTAGATTGGGTACGGTTTGGTTACAGCTATAACCCAAATCAGTTAAGCGATAACAGAGCGTAAAACGCAGGCTAAGTTAAGGCGACTACCTACATATAAAAACAGAAATTAAACTTAAGGAAGATTGATATGAACTCAAACAAACAAGAGTCAGAGACAGCCCCGCGAACAGGCGGATTGATAGATGAAAAATTACTATCAGCCACACAAACCATGAAAATACTTAGCGTTAGCAGGGCTAAGTTTTACACTAAAGTGGTTAAGGATCCTGACTTTACCCAAATCGTTAGACCACTGTGTTTAATCCATAATGGACTTAAGCAGTACCGGCATACCGAGATCATAGCCTTCATTGAGAGGAAGCAAGAACTGCATTGAATCTTAGAAATTGGCTTATGTGTGATCCGTCAGTTTTTAGCCGTCAAAGGCTTAAAGCTAAAATTAGCCCAGGTACTTCTTGACCCTTTGGTGCTTTATAGTAGGAACTCATTCATGTCTTGCTAATGTGAGTTCCTTACACCGATTCTCCATTCTTAAAAAACCGTTTTTTTCTCAACTATCATTATGTAACACTGAAGACAACTCTAACAAACGATTAGTATGATTTTGCCATTTCGAGCCCCCGAATATGAACCTCCGAATTTAAACTTTAGATAAGTGAAAACTTGCCGAACAGCAGACTAATTATACAACCCATTCTTTTAAGTCATGAATATAGGATGTGTGCCTAGTACTAATACCTGTATGTATATATAATAAAAGCAGTGATTTAGTTAAAAAAAGAGTAAAAGATGAGTTCGAAACAAGGTTTGTATCAATGATTTCTAGTGCGAAACGTACTGCTTATGAGAAAGGAAGTGTGCATTCATGGCATCCGTACTACGCAGGTTATTCTGAATTTTTTGTAGACTCAGTTTTAAAAATTGAATCAGGCCGTTTAACGCAAAACTCTATCATCTTGGACCCATGGGTTGGCAGTGGGACAACAGGTGTTGTGTGTCAGAAAAATGGTTTAAATTGTGTTGGCATTGATGTAAATAGCTCTATGGCTATTTTTTCAGCATCTAAATCTTCTAAAATCCTTCCTAAGCTAAAAAGTGAATCTACTTCAATCCTTAACCGGATATTTGCCCGCGCAAAAAAAAGTCGAAAAGTTTATGATACTAGTCACTTAGATGAAATAATGAGCAGTTCATTTACACTAAAAATGACCCGCTTATTAGTTGCTATCGAAGACGAGCTTCATACAGAGACTCTAAGAGTCGAACCATTTATCTCTTTTTTTAAATCAGTTTTGCTAGTGTCTAATCGCCAACTGATGGGATATAAAAGTGGTTCAAATCCTACTTGGTTCAAAAAAACGCCTCCAACTCAATGCTTACCTTTTGCCACAATTGAAAAAGTTTATAGGCAAAATTTTGATTCAATGCTTTATGACTTAGAGGAAATATTTAGCTTAAATACAGGCAGCTTCTCTGTTTACGAATCTAGCAGCGTTTCGACTCCAGTCGCAGATAACTCTGTTGATCTAGTGATAACATCTCCTCCTTACTTGACTCGTATTGATTACGCTGTATCGACTCAAGTTGAGCTACTTTTATTAGGAGGAGCAAAAAAATATCGATCAATAAGAGAGAATACGATTGGTACAACAACTATTTTTTCTCAGCGTAAATGTGGCGATAGGTCCTGGGGCAAACTGTGTAATGAGGTAATAAGTGCAATCAATTCTCATTCATCATACTCATCTCAAGATTATTACATCAAGAATAAGATTCAATATTTCGATGGTTCATATCAATCTTTACTCGAATTGTATCGAGTTATGAAAGTTGAAGCTAATGCATACTTGGTTATCCAAAATTCTTACTACAAAGAGATCCCAATTCCTCTACCAGAGATTTATATGCAGATGGCAAAAGCAATCGGCTTTTCTGAAGCTGTGTGTGAACGAAGAGATATCCTTAAATCAACTATGGCTCATATCAACGTAAAATCAAAACGGTATGAAAAGAATAAAATTTATTACGAAGATGTTATAAGGCTTAAGAAATGAACAAGAAAGATGCAGAAGCAGAAGCAGAATTAAAATTATTAGACGATATTAAAAAAAATCGAGAAGAGATTGCTACAGATTCATACACAACCTCATGGCGAGAGATTATAAACTTATATAAAGATGGTGATATAAAAATATCCCCTGAGTATCAACGACTGTTCAGATGGGATCTAGATCGTCAAACTCAATTCATTGAGTCTCTTTTATTAAATATTCCAGTACCTACTCTTTTCTTTTATGTTGACCAAGATGGGCGCCAAGAAGTGATCGATGGCTTACAGCGCATAAGTACTATCATTCGTTTTTTCGCTGAAGATATTTTTTCGAAAGATGAGATAGAAAGAGCAACTGCCGCCAGTAATGTCAATCATCTAGCTAACCCTACAATTTTAGACACGGCACCAATTATACCTAGCCTTAAAGGTTGGAGCGCAGGAAAGTTACCAGACAAAGTGACTCGCACAATCAAGAACGCTCGAGTTAATATCGTTATTCTTGAGCAAGAAACTAAACCTCAAACAAAATATAATGTATTTAAACGCCTCAATAGATCCGGGGCAAAATTGAGTGACCAAGAAATAAGGAATTGTACATCTAGACTCGTGGGAAACACATTTGCAAACAAGCTGAGAGACATAGCAGCACAAGAGTACGTTATAAATGCATTAGGATTAAGTATTGAGAAACAAAAGACACAAGCATGTGAAGAGGCCCTATTACGTACACTAGCGAGCCTTTTTCATGCAGATAAGTTTGAGCACTTGGTTGACGATTTCCTTGATGATTACATGTATGTTGGATCTGAAACTAACTCTCTAGACGCAGAAGTTGAAACCCGGATAAAAAAAGCATTTTTGTTAATTTCCTCGGCTTTCCCAGGAGGAAAGGCGTTTAAATTTAGAAAAGATGATGGCAGAAGTAGTGGCCAATTTAGTACAAACTTACTCGATATAATTGCAACTGGTGTCTATAAAAACGTAGATAATTTATCGTCAGCAGACATAGCTGATAAACTTGATACACTGTGGGAAACCCAGAGAGAAAAAATTTCTGTCTGCACTGGTTCTGGCTCTAATACAAAGGCAAAATTAAAGCTTCGACTTGAACTTGGTGCTGAGGCGTTTAAATAATGTCAAACCTTAACGTCACAGCATTAATAGGCGAAATGGCTCAGACTAAATCTGATTCGCTTGAAATACTCACTAACATTAAGAATATTCATGATGTTCTATCAGCTTCTCCGACAAATCAAAATCTGCCGGCTGAGTTTAGAAAAATATCGGTACCGATGATTTATTCTGCGTGGGAGAGCCATTTTACGGCATCCATAGCAGTTTGCTTTAGAGCTCTAAAGGATATAAATAAATCAGCAAACGAACATTCATCAACTATTAGAGCGATTTGGTTACAACAAGAATCTTTTTTTAGTAAATATATCGATATGATTAAAAATATCTATGACATAGACTCTCACAAAAGCTTGAGTGAAAAAATGACTAATATGAAGAGAAAAGTAAGAAAAGGTCATTTCAAACTAACTACAGATGTATTAGACAGCATAGACACTTTTAATTCAACAGGTCTTAATAAGCAGGTTAACGTTGATGACCTCGTAATGACTTTCGCAAATGTAAATAAAGTCGTAACTGAAATGAATATGGATGTTATCGGCCTAGATCATGGCAGTTTAGACTTGAGCCAATTAGATGCTTTAGTTGGTTTAAGAAACGCTTTTGGTCACGGTCAATTTACAACTAATGTGGGTAAACGACAGTTTCTTCAAATGCTTAGCTATGCGGATCAGCTAGTTAACGGGCTTTATCAAGAAGTCGAGGTATGGTTAAGTCATTTAGATTCAGAATTAAAAGATACTCATGTTGATTCCTGGCGGTGTGACACTCCGTGTAACATATCATTTAGTCACAAACACATCTAAATCCAAAAGCCTGCACAACAGGCTTTTTATGTTCTAGATCTTCTTAATAAATTATAAACAGTTTAATTGGTGCTAAGGATCTAGAACAGAACTAAATTCATCTAGTTATGCGTTGTTCATCAATTTAGGCCCCAAGAAAAGGTGAGACAATCAAGGGAACGTGTATATCTAATAAACATGTGGATATGCCTGCTACCTAAAATTGGAATTAATATGAAAAAAAATTCAACATTCTGTAGGGGAAGACCAACTTGGACTAATGCCTGTGTAGGTAATAATGGCTCACCTTCATATGTACAGTATGCTCTGGGTTTTTCAAAAGCAGCTAACTTAATCTTAGACCAGGTGCTTGAGTGCCGAGGTGTTAAATATAACCTTGACGATATGGTGTATCCTGTTTGCTTCAATATGAGGCACTCTGTTGAGTTACGCCTTAAAGGGGCAATTTCAGAGCTAGATGTTATTGCTAAGATGAAGGGTATAAAACTAACCTTCGACCTATCTGGTTCTCATGATATTGGAAATATATGGAGTTTTTTTAAGTTAAAATCCGAACAGATCGACGAACGCTATAAAATAATTAACTCTGATATTGCGCCAACTATCCTCGATATTGCCGATGTTGACTCAACAGGCCAGACATTTCGCTATCCCATCTCTAATGAAAGTCAGAAGCACCTAGCTGATGTAGCATTGATAAACTTTTTAGTGCTAAAAGAAAAATTTAGCAAACTTCAAGAGAAACTAGATGAACTACTTTATCTTAATGAATACCTGATTGAAGAGTACTCATTAGGGACTTTTACAAAAAAGTTATCACGGCAACAACTATTTAGTTTAACTTCAAACTTACCAGAGTTAGCTCAATGGCAAGCAGATAGTTTTAAACAAAAGAAACTAGATTTAAAAAAAATGCATGGTTTGAGCAGTAATGAACTAACGAAAGCAATAAATAAAATTAAAAGTAACTATGAACTAATGTATCAGCTAAACTCTCCAGTGCCGCTAAAAGGAGTTGATGAATATAACCTAATTTGGTTCTTGGACTTTTGGATTGAAATAAACCCAGAAATAAAAGAAAGAAGTAGGAGCGCAGGGGTTACTAAACTAGATATGGACGAAATGCTAAAGTCTATAAAACGGGACCGTGAATTAAAAACCAAGCTATGGGCTAACCTAAATGGCTACATTACAAGTGAAAGTTTAGCAGGATTAAAAGCTTTGTTTTATTTTGCTTATGACAAAAAGTTTTCTGAAACTTATGTAAATTCATACCATAACGAGCTTAAAGAAGCTTTAGTTCTTATGAAAGATGGAGTAGACGGTGCACAAGAAAGCTTTATGCGCTTAGCTGACAAAGCTAACTTTTTTGACCAATTGGTCATGAGCTTATATTTCCTACATTATAATGAATTAGCTGAAGAACTTATAGATATTTATGGAGTATCAGATGCTTTCCCATGGCTGGATAAAGCAAGAAGTAGAGAGCTTTTTGCACTCCCTGAGTTAGCCGGTTACTAAGCAAGTATGAAAATATTTAAGATGTCTGCAAAATATGCCATTTCAATAATTCCCAATACAACTGATAGGCAATTATCTGCTCGTCATACCAATCATGCTTATTGTAAATAGCCATGATGCCACCCAATTCATGACCTAGCATTTTTTCGGTGACATGCGGCATCACCTTATGCTCGCTCAGCCTTGTTGATATTGTTCGCCTAAAATCATGTGGCACAAAGTGTGGATAATCAAGCTGTTCATTAAGGCGTTGTACATACCGGTTAAGCGCGTGGGTTGAGAGGGCTTTATTGTGGCTTAAACCTTCAATCAAGAAATGCCTATTTTGGCCATAAATAAAATCTAACGACTCAATGATACTGATGGTTTGATCGCTTAACGGTCGTCTAATCATTTTGCCGGTCTTAGAACGTTCCTTAGGTAATATCCAAATGGCATTATCAAGATCAAACTCTCTGCGCTCAGCGCCTCTAATTTCTGCATTACGCGCACCGGTCAAAATCAGCAGTTTTACGCAGGATTTGGTTTTAGGTGTCGCCCTACTCGCTTCTATTTGCCTCCATAGACCAGCAAGCTCTCCCCACTCTAAAACACGCTCTCTGCGTGACTGGTGAGCTCCAATCGCTTTAACGGGGATATCTAAACAAGCTGATGACTTAATCTCTCCTCGCGCTTTTGACCAACGTATAACCGTCTTTAACCGCTTGAGGATACTGCCAGCATTTGCCGCAGTGGTTTCATCCCTTACTCCGTCGAGTAACTTAATCCATTCAGTGTAACGATAACGTTCAACATCGATATTGAAATTTGGCACTATGTACTTGGAGATAAAGCTTTCGTATAGCACAACAGTGGTTGGTGATAGCTGGGGACGGGCGTAGGCTTTCATAAAGTCGTTGCAGATATCGCCAAGTAAGCGAGCAGCGCCTCTGTTAACACCGTGACAACGAGGGTCTAGGTTATCAACTAACAACTGTCTATACTCTAGAGCTGTTGCTCGAGCCTCAGACAACTTAAGGTCTGGATACCGGCCAATCTTGATCCGCTGTTGCTTAGCTTGCCAACGAAAGCGATAATAGAATGCAATGACAGCATTCTTTGTAATTCGTACACTTAAACCATCACGATCTGCAATCTCAATAGGACCGTGGTAAGGTGCTTTTATATTCCTTAACTTACTATCAGATAATGCCATTTTACCAACCTTCACGTGATGCACATTGTTAACATTTGTGATGCACATTATGATGCACAAATTTATATTAACACTGTATTTCAAGGTTGAACAGAAACGAACCTAACTCGCACTTAAATATTGATAATTAAAGAAAATATCTGTATTTCTGATACATAAGAGAACTATGAGTAACAACAAGAAACAGCCAACTTTATTTTGGCACGATTATGAGACGTTTGGCGCTAACCCAGCCAAAGATAGGCCTTCGCAGTTTGCAGGCATTAGAACCGATATGGACCTCAATATTATTGAAGAGCCTGTCACTTTCTATTGCAAACTTGCAAACGATTACTTGCCCTCTCCTGAAGCCATTTTGATCACTGGGATAACACCGCAACTGGCAAACCAGAAAGGCATGCCAGAAGCCGAGTTTATGGATAAAGTGCATCAGCAGTTTAGCCAGGAAAATACCTGCGTCGTCGGTTATAACTCCATCCGTTTTGATGATGAAGTGTCACGTTATGGCTTTTACCGTAACTTTTTTGACCCCTATGCCAGAGAGTGGCAAAACGGAAATAGTCGTTGGGACATCATCGATTTGGTCCGCGCTTGCTATGCATTCAGACCTGATGGAATTAATTGGCCACAGAAAGAAGACGGTTCGCCAAGCTTTAAGTTAGAACAATTGACTGTTGCTAATGGCCTTAGCCATGAAAAAGCCCATGATGCAATGTCAGATGTTTATGCCACGATTGGCATGGCAAAACTGATAAAGTCAGTACAACCTAAATTGTTCGATTACTACTTCAGCTTACGCAAAAAGCAGGAAGTGTCTAAGTTAATTGATGTATTAGAGATGAAGCCTTTAGTGCATGTAAGCTCAAAAATCAGTGCCTTAAATGGCTGTACAACACTCATAGCACCACTGGCTTATCACTCCACCAACAAGAATGCGGTTATTTGCGTTAACTTAGCGATGGATGTCACGCCATTGATAGAGCTGACTGCTGAGCAGATCCGTGAACGCATGTATACCAGGCGCGATGATCTGGCAGAAGATGAACTACCTATCGGTCTAAAACAGATCCATATCAATAAGAGCCCATTTCTTGCTGGCGCTAAAACACTCACCGATGAAAACGCTGCTCGATTAGATATCGATAAAGCATTTGCTAGAGAGCAGTATAAAAAGCTTAGGCAACATCCTGAAATTCGGGAAAAACTGGTCGCCGTTTTTGATCTGCACTCTGATCGCGAAATAACAGATCCTGATCTTCAACTCTACAGCGGTGGCTTCTTTAGCCACGCAGATAAAGCGAAGATGGAGATGATCCGTAATACTAAACCGATGAACCTAGCTGCATTAGAGTTAACCTTTGATGATGAGCGCTTACCTGAGATGTTATTTAGGTACCGCGCTCGTAATTACCCTGAAACGTTAAATGACTCTGAGCTAATGCGCTGGCGAGAGTTCTGCCAACCGAGACTCAATGATCCTGATTACATGATCAGATTGGAAAATATCATTGAAGAAACAGAGCAAAATGAATCAAAACAGAAATTACTCCAAGCTTTATGTCATTATCTTAGAAGTATTTAGGCTTTTCAGGTGGTAAAGTGCGATCTCCATCGCATTCTACATGTAACAAGCTTACTAGAATGACATTTCATTAGCGTTAATAAAAGGAAGTAGCATATGCAAGACCGTTTTCTAAAAAGCATAGCTAATTTACCAGAAGCGTTGGCTAAGGCTATCGTGCCTATGCTAGATAAAGATTTTGCCGGGCATCTCGATGCACAGCAAATTGAAGAGCTAAAAGCGGCATCACAGTTAACGGAGCAAGAGTTGCTACTAGCACTGTTACCAATAGCAGCAGCGCTTGCAAGAGTGCCTATCAGTGAATTTTATGTAGGCGCCATTGCTAAAGGAAAAAGCGGCGATATCTACATGGGAGCCAATCTTGAACTTGCTGGTGAGGCACTGTTTCATTCGGTTCATGCTGAGCAAAGTGCGATTAGCCATGCTTGGTTAAGTGGCGAGCGTCAAATTGAAGATGTCATCGTTAACTTTTCACCCTGTGGCCACTGTCGCCAATTTATGAATGAGCTGGTTGAAGGCCAAAAGGTGAACATCCATCTTCCTGAACAAAAAACTCAACCTCTGTCTCATTATCTGCCTTATGCCTTTGGTCCTACAGATCTGAATATCACTGAGCCCTTGCTTACCAAGCAGCAGCATGAGCTGACTCTTGATAGCTCAGATCCGATGGTAATTGAAGCTGTCGATCATGCAGGGCTAAGCTACGCACCTTACACTAAGAACTATGCGGCTGTAGTATTAGAGACTAAAGACGGTGCGACATACTCTGGACGTTATGCAGAAAATGCTGCATTTAATCCATCTATGTTACCCATGCAGATGGCATTATCGAACATGGCTCGTCATAATCGTGATTTCAGCGAAATAAACCGAGCAGTCCTCATTGAGTCTTCTAAAGGAACCGTTTCTTTAGTCGGGGCGACTATGGATGCGTTACACGCCGTTGCTGCTGTTGAACTCGAGCATATTGTTGTAGAGCCAGAATAATTAATATTTTCAGTTATAACTGAAAATGGACTGCCTAGGCAGTCCATTTTTATATCAAGCTAAAATCTAACTTCTGTTTTTCTCTAGCCTTGCCAGCAAGCTAGAGGTGTCCCAACGATTTCCTCCCATCGCTTGCACTTCTGAGTAGAATTGATCGACCAAAGCAGTAAGCGGAAGATGTGAACCGTTGCGGCGTGCTTCCTCTAGCGCAATGCCTAGGTCTTTACGCATCCAGTCGATAGCAAAACCAAAATTGTACTCTCCTTGCCACATGGTTTGGTAACGATTTTCCATCTGCCATGATTGAGCTGCACCTTTGCTGATCACTTCAACCACTTTTTCGCCATCAAGGCCTGCACTGCGTGCAAAATGTAGCCCTTCAGACAGCCCCTGGACCACCCCTGCGATACAAATTTGATTGACCATTTTGGTTAACTGCCCTGCCCCGATATCACCCAAAAGCTCAGCGCAACGAGCGTAAGAGTCAATAACAGGTTTGGCTTGAGCGAACACATCGGCATTACCGCCAGCCATCACAGTCAACACACCATTTTCAGCGCCGGCTTGACCACCTGACACTGGCGCATCGATAAAACCAATGTTCATGTCACTAGCGGCTGCACCTATCTCTCTGGCAACATCGGCAGACGCAGTCGTGTGATCAACTAAAATAGCGCCGCTATTCATTCCCGCTAATACACCCTCTTCAGTCAATGTAACTTGCCTTAGGTCATCATCATTACCAACGCAAACAAAGACAATATCTTGCCCCTGAGCTGCCGCCTTAGGCGTTAAACAATATTGTGCTGAAAACTCTTCGCTCCATGCCTTAGCCTTAGCTTCGGTTCGGTTATACACTGTCACCTCGTGACCATGCTTAACGAGGTGACCCGCCATGGGATAACCCATGACACCTAAACCAATAAATGCAACTTTAGCCATTAGTGTTCCTATTTGTAGGGAGGTTTAATTATATTTGCAGTCATTCTACTGCGGTTAGCCTAAACAAAGTAGTCTCTGCTAGATAATAAAAAAGCCAGCAAGTTGCTGGCTTTTGAATCAAAACGAAGTTCATTAACACTTATAAAGTCACATGTGCGGCCATCTCTGCGCCAATTTTTTTACGCATTTCCATTAATCGTACTGCGGATTCACGCAGCTCTATGTCAGCAGCTGTTGTGGGTACCCACTCTGGTACTTGCGTAGGCTGTCCTTCATCGTCAACGGCAACCATAATCAAAACACAGTGCGTTGTAAGATGTCTATCAGCGCCTTTTGGGTCACCAGCTTTAACATCAATGCCAAGATGCATTGATGTTCTACCGGTATAAATCACCTTAGCAGTGACTTCGACTATGTTACCGACGTAGATAGGCTTTACGAAGCGAATCCCCCCCGCATAAGCGGTGATACAGTACTTACCACTCCAGCCAGCGGCACAGGCGTAACCCGCGAGATCGATCCACTTCATAACTGCTCCGCCGTGGACTTTACCACCAAAATTTACATCTGCGGGTTCAGCTAAAAATCGTAATGTGAGCAATCTATCGGTTCCAGCCATATCGACCTCAAAGGGTAATGTTCTAAGCGATGAGTTTACACCCTTTTACTCAGTAACACATTAATCCCACTCCGTAATATGATCGAAATTCATCTATGCTGCATCAGTGCAGCTTAAATCGACTCAGCGGGGTCTAGTTAAGGTGAAGCAATACTTGTTCTTCTAATAATACTAACCGAACTGAGCCACCAGGTAGCAGCCTAAAGCGATGAGAGGTACTGATAATCGGTAAAGCCATATTTGCGTAGTTGTGCCGATAAATTTGGCACCGTTAATAAGCCCATAAGCAAGAATGCCCGCTAAGAATAACCCCAACACAAGTACACCAGATAACACACTGTATTCATCACTAATAGATATGGCGGTGATCAACAATGCAAACCAAATAAAAGCAAAACCAGCCGCAGCCGCATTAAATGTTTTAACTCCTATAATGAGCTTAGGATGCCAACGAGCACTTTCTCCTCTGACGAGTTCATTTAGGTTCGCTGTCATCATTCCCAATATCGACATGACAGGCAGTACAAGTGGGTTTATCAATTTAAATCCTTAAAAACTGTATGACGGGCTATGCGTGCAGTATCTACCTTAAAAAGCGGTTATACCAGTATCAAATCATTAGGTTAAGTAAGGTTAATCTGCGATATATACCCTGTTAATCTTGCCCCTTTATTGCGTTAATTTTAGGAAATCTAGGCATAAAAAAAGCGCCTAAAAGACGCTTTCTAACTAAGGTGTTTTGGCTATACTTTTTTAAATAGCAGTGAGCCGTTAGTACCACCAAAACCAAATGAATTACATAGGCCATAATCAAACTTAAGATCTCGCGCCGTATGCGGTACAAAATCTAAATCACAACCTTCATCTGGGTTGTCCAAGTTTAAAGTAGGCGGAATGACCTGATCTCTAAGTGCAAGCAAAGTAACGATAGCTTCTAAAGAGCCCGCAGCACCAAGAAGGTGTCCGGTCATGGATTTAGTTGAGCTTACAACTAAATCATAAGCATGGTCACCAAAGGTTGATTTAACCGCAGCAGCCTCTGCTTTGTCGCCCGCTGGAGTTGATGTGCCGTGGGCATTAATATAGCCAATTGCTTCACGACCAATTTTGGCATCATTAATGGCATTAACCATAGCAGCTGCTGCGCCCGCACCGTCACTAGGTGGCGACGTCATATGAAATGCATCACCGCTCATGCCAAAACCTACTAGCTCACCGTAAATGGTCGCTCCACGTGCTTTAGCATGTTCATACTCTTCCATAACCATCACACCAGCACCGTCACCAATAACAAAACCATCGCGGTCTTTATCCCATGGACGGCTAGCAGCTTGTGGATCATCGTTGCGAGTTGATAGTGCCTTTGCAGAACCAAAACCGGCGACGGCTAATGGGCAAGTCACATCTTCCGCACCGCCAGCAACCATCACGTCAGCATCACCATAAGCGATAGTACGCGCCGCAAATCCGATATTGTGTACGCCTGTCGTACAGGCTGTAGTCACTGCAAAGTTAGGTCCTGTCATGCCATACTTAATCGACAGGTGACCTGAAATCATGTTGATAATGGTACTCGGCACAAAAAATGGTGACACTTTACGTGGGCCACCTTTCATTAATGCTGCATGGTTTTGCTCTATCAACGGCATTCCGCCCATACCCGCGCCAATGGCGGTTCCGACGCGTGTAGGATCCAGCTTATCCATCTCTAGACCAGAGTCATCCATTGCTTGGATCCCGGCAGCCATGCCATATTGGATAAAAAGATCCATCTTACGAGCGTCTTTACGTGACATATACTGCTCGACATCAAAATCTTTAACAGACCCGCTAAAACGAGTTGTAAACTCGCTAGCATCAAATTTAGTAATCGGTGCGATTCCACTTTTACCTGAAACGAGAGACTTCCAAGTTGAATCAACTGTATTGCCCACAGGGCTAACTAAGCCTAAGCCAGTTACGACGACACGACGTTTAGACACGCTATCACCTTTACCTATTAAAAATAATTATGATAGTACTAAAGAATATGAACTACCAATACCTTTATGAGCCAGGCCTGATTGGTGTATTGAAGCGGAAGCGAGGAGAATATTGCTTAATGACTTACATCAACCAGCGGCTTTCAGAAACAAAAACAGGCGGCATAAATGCCGCCTGTTTTCAGAAATTCTAGATTACTGATTCTTAGAAACGTAATCGATCGCTGCTTGAACAGTAGTGATCTTTTCTGCTTCTTCATCAGGGATCTCGGTATCAAACTCTTCTTCTAGAGCCATAACCAATTCAACAGTGTCTAGAGAATCTGCACCTAAATCGTCAACGAAAGATGCTGCTGATTTAACGTCTTCTTCTTTAACACCTAGTTGCTCGATGATGATTTTCTTTACACGTTCTTCGATGTTGCTCATTGTTTTCTTTCCTATTCAAATTACGCACTTGCGCAAGATTTCGAGTAGTTTATTGAATTTGACAGACATTGCAAGCTTAACCTTTGTGGTCTAACCACAAAATAGGCTCACTATTGATGCAGATCACCTCCCTAAAGAGGTAATAGTCTGTCGTTCCCTTTAAACCATGTACATGCCGCCATTCACATGAAGAGTCTCTCCAGTGATGTAAGCGGCAGAGTCTGACGCTAAAAAGAGGACTGCGTTAGCAATTTCCTGCGCCTGACCAAGCCTTTCCATTGGCACCTGCGACATAATAGCTTGTTGCTGGTCTTCTGTCAGCTCATCTGTCATATCTGTCTGAATAAATCCAGGAGCAATAGCATTCACTGTTATTTGACGAGATGCAACCTCTCTTGCAAGAGATTTTGTAAATCCTATCAAACCAGCTTTAGCAGCCGCATAGTTAGTTTGGCCTGCATTGCCCATGGTACCTACCACAGAGCCAATATTAATGATGCGTCCATGACGCTTTTTCATCATTGGTCTCATGACAGCTTTTGACGTGCGGAACAATGAAGTCAGGTTAGTGTCAACAATATCTTGCCACTCATCATCTTTCATTCGCATCAACAAATTGTCACGAGTTATACCGGCGTTATTAACTAAAATGTCAACATCACCTGCTTTTTCTTTAATCGTTGCGAACAAGGCTTTAACAGAGTCGCCATCGGTCACGTTTAAAACAAGACCATGGCCGTTATCACCTAAGTAAGCTTGGATCGCTTCTGCGCCACGCTCGCTAGTTGCAGTACCAATAACGACAGCACCAGCAGACACTAATGTTTCTGCAACTGCACGGCCAATACCACGGCTAGCGCCTGTTACTAGGGCTACTTTACCCGTCAAATCAAAACTTATGCTCATCAGATTTCCTTATTCGGTCAATGCCACGAAAGACGCAGCATCGTTAATTGCTTTTGCTGTTAGTGAACGATTAATACGTTTACTGAGCCCTGTTAATACTTTTCCAGGCCCTATTTCAAACAGATTAGTTACGCCTTGTGATGCCATCAGCTCAACAGTTTCAGACCATCTTACAGGGCAGTAAAGTTGACGAACCAATGCATCTTTAATCTCTTGTGCAGCGACTGGAGTAGCAACATCAACATTATTGATCACTGTTACTGAAGGAGCGCTGAACTCGATATCATTTAGCGCTATTGCAAGCTTATCAGCTGCTGGCTTCATTAGTTGGCAATGAGACGGTACGCTCACAGGCAAAGCAACGGCCATTTTTGCACCGTTTTCTTTACATAATGCTGCAGCGCGTTCTACTGCTGCTTTTTCACCAGCGATGACAACTTGGCCCAGGCTGTTGTAATTGACAGGGCTGACAATGTCGCCTTGTGAAGCTTCTTCACACGCTTTAGCGATAGCATCATTGTCTAAACCAATGATTGCAAACATGGCACCTGTACCCGCTGGTACCGCCTGCTGCATAAGCTGACCACGAAGCTCAACCAGTTTAATTGCCGCTTCAAAATCAATCACACCTGCACATACTAGCGCAGAATACTCACCTAAGCTGTGTCCGGCCATGACTCTTGGTAAATCCTTACCAGAAGCTGTATAAGCACGATAAATAGCGACACTTGCCGCGAGTAGAGCGGGCTGTGTCTTATCAGTTTCGTTAAGCGTTTCAACGGGACCTTGTTGTACTAATTCCCATAAATCATAACCGAGAACCTGACTAGCTTGAGCAAATGTCTCAGCAACTACAGGTTGGGACTCAGCCAGTTCTGCTAACATGCCTAAAGCTTGAGAGCCTTGGCCTGGGAATACAAAAGCTGTATTTTCCATATTCATATACCTTTCTATTTACGTCTTGCCGTTAATACGGCAGTTAAAACTTTACTAAAGCGCTTCCCCAGGCAAATCCTGCACCAAAGGCTTCGAGTAATATCATTTGTCCACGCTGGATACGACCATCTCTGACAGCTTCATCAAGTGCAATCGGCACAGATGCTGCGGACGTATTACCATGCTTGGCTAAAGTCAGTACAACTTTATCAAGACTCATGTCCAATTTCTTTGCGGTAGCTTTAATAATTCTAAAGTTAGCCTGATGAGGAACCAGCCAATCGATATCCGACTTCTCTATGTTGTTTTGACGTAATGTTTCAGTCACAACGTGAGACAATTGCGTCACCGCAACTTTAAACACATCGTTACCCTTCATCGTCATATAACCCACAGCTTCGGAGGTTTCCCCTTTACGCGGCGGTATAGAACACTTGAGCAGATCGCCTTGACGGCCATCGGCATAAATATGTGTCGAGATAATACCTGGCTCAGTTGCTGCTCCGACAACTGCAGCGCCTGCGCCATCACCAAACAATATAATTGTCGAGCGGTCTTCTGGCTCACATAAACGTGATAACACATCAGCGCCAATCACTAGCACATTACGCGCGGCACCCGATTTTACATATTGGTCAGCTACAGACAGTGCATAAACGAAACCTGAACAAGCTGCTGCAATATCAAATGCTGGGATAGTATGGATACCTAACATAGCCTGAATTTCACAAGCCGCGGCAGGGAAAGCATTACTCGCACTGGTTGTGCCACAAACAATCATATCGATTTCAGTTGCATCAATACCCGCCATTTCAATAGCTTTGACTGCTGCTTGATAACCCATTGTTGCCACGGTTTCATCTGACGCAGCAATGCGGCGTTCAGAAATACCTGTGCGCTCGACAATCCACTGATCGGTGGTCTCAACCATTTTTTCAAGATCTTGATTACTGCGCACTTGTACCGGTAGATAACTACCAGTACCGAGAATTTTTGTATGCATAAGGAATTTTTCAGCTATTAATGTCTAAAAGAATCGACTCAAGACGGTCTTCGATCATCTGTGGGAGTCGACGTTGTGCTTCTGTCACTGCCAAGCTTATCGCTTGTAAAAAAGCAGCTTCGTCTGCACACCCATGACTTTTTACTACAATTCCGCGCAATCCTATCAGACTTGCCCCATTATAGTGGTCGGGGTTCATCTGATTTAGCAAAGAATGAATACGTGGTGCTATTATTTTGGCGAGAATTCGAACAAAGAAGCCTTCCGTCAGACCTTTTTTCAATTGATGGGTAAGCAGCCTTGCAATACCTTCTGACGTTTTAAGGGTAATATTACCGACAAAGCCATCGCAGACAATAACGTCAACATTACCAGAATAGATTTCATCGCCTTCAATAAAGCCAGTGTAGTTCACTTGGGGGATTTGTTGCAGTAATTGACCCGCTTGTTGAACCTGGTCATTACCTTTTATCTCTTCAATACCCACGTTAAGCAAAGCGACTTTCGGAGAAACCGTTTTATCAACCGTTTCACTCAGTACCGAACCCATCACCGCAAACTGAAATAACGTTTCAGAATCGCAAGTAACGTTTGCCCCTAAATCGAGTAGATAAACAGGCGTATTATTAACGGCAGGCAAGCAGCTAACGAGCGCAGGCCGGTCTATACCGGGTAATGTCTTAAGCAATACTTTAGACATCGCCATTAACGCACCAGTGTTGCCAGCACTTAAGCAAGCTTGTGCTTTACCGTCTCGCACTAACTCTATTGCGATACGCATTGAGCTTTGCTTTCGATTTCTTAAGGCGTGCACAGGTCGATCAGACATAGTCACCACTTCGGTAGTATGTTTAATCTCAATTCGACTGGTTATTTCTGATTCAGCAGGTACTAGATATTGGTCAATCTGGGCTTGGTCGCCCACGAGTATGACTTTTAAAAGGGGGTTTAAGCGAAGTGCCTGCAAAGTTGCAGGCACTGTGATGCGGGGACCAAAGTCGCCCCCCATCGCATCTAACGCAAGCGTCAGATTTGTCATCAGGGTCTCAACAAATTACTTGTTGATAACCTTTTGACCACGGTAGAAACCGTCCGCAGTCACATTGTGACGACGGTGAAGTTCACCACTCGTTGCATCCACTGATAATTGAGCTGTGCTCAAAGAATCGTGTGAACGACGCATACCGCGCTTTGAACGAGATTTTTTATTCTGTTGTACAGCCATTGGCCCTGTCTCCTAGATTACTTGCTCTTCAGTTTTTCTAACACTGCAAACGGATTTGGACGCTCCTCTTGAGCGGGTTCGATCTCGCCTACGACTACGTCTTGTTTACCTTGATGACAATCTTCATTCTCATGCATGGCAATCAAAGGCATAGCGACTATCAATTCATCTTCGATCAATTGATGTAGACGAACTTCGCCAATTTCATTGCACTCAATAGGCTCATACGCATCCGGGAGCTCATCGATTTCAGCTTCAGTCTTACAAAGACCAAAACTAAACTCGACCGTAACCTCAGTGGTAAATAGTGTCATACAACGTTGACAATTCAGAGTGAGCTCCGTCACAGCCTTCCCGTTAAGGTAGACTATCCCCTGTATATCTACGCCACATTCAAGCGACACTGCCACATCAGAACAGTCGCCGGCACATAATTCATTTAATCGCTTTAACTGCTTACCAGGCACCAAACCTTCAAAAGAAAGTTGACTTGTGGCAGCGCGAACGGGATCAATTGAAACCGGTATCTTTACTGTTTGCATAAGGCGCGCATTTTAGGTGAATTTTAGCAGAAGTCAACACCCTTATACATACAAGGTGATTAACGGCCACTTGATTCAGCTAATGTGAGTTGTTAGGTAACCGCATTGTACAAGAAACCCAAGGCTCATGACATTAAATTTCAGCGCTAAATGCGTTTAAGTGTTCGTAAATTCGTCGGCGGTGCTATTTTTGTGATGACAATGCCAGAGTCGCGCTCAATTTGGCTATTTGCCCAACAGCATAGTAGTTATAAGGCTAATGAGCTAATTTGCCAGTCTAGCCTTATTATACATTCATACTGTCGCTAAGCTGCGTTAGGCTCGCTTTTGCCAGCATTGGATACCCAATTAACAATCGTATGGTCAAGCTTTGCTATCCCTTCTCTAGCCACAGCCCCCAGAACCATTGCCAATAAAATGGTCGGGTAAAACGGTCGACTCACTTCTCCACTGAGGTGAACCACAACGCTGAGCATGATTAGAATCGCAACCCATAACTTAAACATATTTATCTCCACGGTAGCTGTTGAATACCACTCCACAATAGCGTTGGTAAACTGTACAACAGCTGACCAATACCTCATTGCATCGTATATACGTAAATAACGATACAATTACGTAGGCAAGAAATATAAAAGAGACAATGTAATTCATATTTGTGGCAATAATGCTTGCTTCTACTGGCTGTTATTAGCGAAAATCCCAAGTTACTCTATATTACGAACCTGTAAAGGCAAACTCATGTCAAAGCCTCTTATATTGGCTTCAACCTCCCCTTTTAGAAAGCAACTATTAGAAAAACTCAATCTGCCTTTTAGCTGCTGCTCGCCTGAAGTCGATGAAACGCCTTTAGAAAATGAATCACCGGCTGACTTAGTGCTCCGACTTGCAAAGCTTAAGGCCGCTGCAGGGGCCGATAAATACTCAGAAGGAATCGTTATAGGCTCAGACCAAGTTGCCGTGATTAATAATAAGATTATTGGTAAGCCGCTGAACCGAGAAACGGCAATAGAGCAGCTAAGCCAGTCCAGTGGTCAAGCCATTACTTTTTATACTGGTCTTGCCGTACATAATGTCAAAAATGGCAATGTAGAGGCAATAGTTGAGCCTTATATTGTCCACTTCAGAACCCTTAGCCAACAGGCTATTAGCAATTATGTGGATATCGAACAGCCTTTTTACTGTGCTGGTAGCTTTAAGTGTGAAGGTTTAGGCATTGCACTTTTTGAACAACTTGAAGGAAAGGATCCGAACACGCTTATAGGCCTGCCTTTAATATCTTTGATTGATTTATTACACCGACAGGGAGTTGATGTGCTTTAAAAAATTTCATATTTGAAAGCAAGCCTATAGCTAGGGGCTGTTGATCTTTCGAGCTTAGTTTTTGTTCGAATTCAATTATTTTAGTACAAGGCTTGAGCGATGATGCTTAGCTGGCTAAGCGAAAAGCTCGTAACGCAGTAATAAAAGAATTGAAACGAACCCAAAGGGCCGCGTTTCTTGGCTATTTTTACTGTGTTGTAGACTATTTGTGG